>JAOTZF010000033.1 GCA_029861485.1 Thermoleophilia bacterium
GGAGTCGTCGGCGGGTAGCACATCGCGATCGGGTGTGATCTCCACCAGCAGCGCTCCGGCCGCGGGCGCCTGGCCGGTCGACACGGTTGCGGCCTCGAAGGCCAGCGCGACCCCGGAGCCACGCTCCCACGCGAGCAGATACGGGTAGGGGTTCACGCTGTCGAGTCCCCCGGGGTGGATCTCGAAGTGCAGGTGCGGCGGGGTGGTGATGGCCTGGCCGCTGTTCCCGACGAAGCCGATCACCTCCCCTGCCCCGACTCGAGCGCCGTTGATGGCGCTGGGAGCATAGGCGGACAGGTGCGCGTAGTAGAACTGGTTGCCGCGGTCGTCGGTGAGCCAGAGACGGTTCCCGCCGAGCGTGTTGACGCCCACCTTCGACAGGGTGCCCCCGGCGACGGCCACCACGGGAGTCCCGGTCGGGGCGAAGATGTCGTTGCCGTGGTGCCAGCCCGTCACCGCCCTGGGCGCCCCGTAGTCGTCGATGTAGCCGTAGTCCCGAGCCACCGGGAATGCGTAGCTGCCATCGCGGGGCAGATCGACAGGCGGCGCAGCGCGGCGCGGCAGTCCGACCGCGGTCGGGGCCGCGGGCGGCAGCGGAGCGAGATCGCCGTACTCCGGCACGAGGCTCGGCTCGGGCAGGGGCTCGACCTCCTTCGGGCTCTCTGTCTTCGGCGCCGCCTGCGCGGCAGGAGAGCGCGGTGCCGCCGCGGGCTCGTCATCGGCGGGCAACCCGGGATCGGGTGACGGGCCGCTGTCGGGCACGGGCGCCGGCTTAGGCGTGGCGGAGAGCTGCAAGTGGCCGATCACCGCCGCGGTGCCGAGGGGCAGCCCGGATGATGCGTCGCTGACCTCGAGCCTCACGGCGTTGACCCGAAGGTTGCCTTCCCCGCCGGATACCTGCTCTCCGAAGATCAGCCGCCCGACGCCCGCGATCTCGACGCTGGTGCCAACCGAGGCGGCGACGGGCGCCCCATCCACGACGAGCCCCGCGACCGAGAGGCTGCCCACACCGGTTCGCCCGCCCGCGGTGGCGATGGCGTCGATGCTGACGCTCGCGATCGTGACGCGGTCGTTCGCCAGGCGAACGTCGCTTGCGCTGCTCACGCCAATGATGCTGTCGTCGAATGGTGCAAGCTCGACGCGCACAGCCCCGACGGCGCTGCCCCCGCCGCTGGCGGCTCCATGATGCACGGTTACCGCATCGGCGCCGACCTTCAGCCCGGCACTCGCCACCGTCGCCCCCCCGAGCTGAGCGCCAAAAGCGCTCCCGCTGACATTCGCCGCTGCGCTCGCGTGACCTACGATCCCGATGGCGAGCAGAGCCAGGGCTGCGAGCAGGGTTAGGCCGACTTTCCACGAAGGCCGCTTGGGAATTGCCGATTCGCGCAACGTCCCCATTCTGATGCTCCGCCCCAGACGGACAAGAGGCTCAGTCATGGCCCTGTCGCGTCAATCCCGGCACGTTTGGCGTATCGGGAAGCACGCTGTTAGCGTCCTGAGCCGGAACCGAGACTCTGCCGTGAACCTGGACCACAACGGTCCCATCGCGCAGCGCGTGTACCGGGGAGGATTGCTCACCGCGACCCTCGCCATGGCCATCACCCTGGCTTTGGCCGCGCCGCCCACCGCTTTCGCGCCTGATGGAATCGACGCCAAGCGCCACCAACTCGCCGAAATCGAGGCGGATGTCGCGCGCGTCGATGTGGCGCTCGAGGGTGCCGCGGAGGCCTACAACGGCGCCCGCTACCGGCTGTCGGATATCGAGGAACGAATTCATCAGAATACCGGTGACATCAATACGAACGAACGATCGCTGGCTCGGGCCCGGATCGCACTTGGTGACCGGCTCCGTGCACTCTACGTTCACCCCCCCTCGTCGACTGCCGAAGTTCTGTTAACGAGCACCAGCGTCACCGCCGTTACCGAACGCCTCGACCTCCTCGAGCGCACCACCCGGCTGGACGCCAACGTGGTCGGCCGAATCCGCACGCACCGCGTGGCACTCGACCGGGCTCGCAAGCAGCTACAGACCGACCAGAAGGCCGCGACGCGCGAGCTCGCCACCGCAGAGCAGGAGCGCGAACGCGTAGCGGGCCTTCTGCAGGAGCGCCAGCAGGTGCTCGGCCAGGTGAAGGGTGACCTGGCGCGGCTTTTGCGCGCCAAGCAGGAGGCCGAGCGTCGCCAGGCCGCCGTCCAGGCACAACAGGCGCGAGACCGGGTCGCTGCCACGCCCCAAGCCGCCGCGCCGGCAGCGACTCCCGCCTCCTCCTCCGAACCCACCCCGAGCGCACCGCTGCCAAGCGGTGGCGGAAACAGCGCAGCAGTCGCCCTCGCCCTCGAGCAGCTCGGCGTGCCCTACAAGTGGGCCGGTGCATCACCCTCGGAGGGCTTCGACTGCTCCGGCCTGCTCTCGTATGTCTACGGCAAGCTCGGCAAGAGCGTTCCCCACTACACCGGCGCCATCTGGGCCAGCTTCCCGAAAGTGCCTCGGGAGCAGCTGCAACCCGGCGACATCGTCTTCTACCGAGCGGATCTTGGCCATGCGGGGATGTACATGGGCGGCGGACAGTACGTCCACGCCCCCCAGACCGGCGACGTCGTGAAGGTCACGAGCATGAGTAGCCGCAGCGACTACCAAGGCGCGGTCCGGCCCTAGACTGCCGTGAGCCGCACTTCCGGTCGACCTCCCTGCGACACGATGTCGGGGCGGTCGGCAACTGGCTATTGAGTCGCCTGGCCCGGCTCACTCAGCCGGGCACCCCGTGACTATTCGCCCTGGGACCCCTCGCGGGACTCGCCGGGCTCCCAGAGCACGTCTCCGGCGCCCGAGTCGTGATTTGCGGCGCGGGCCATGATGAAGAGCAGGTCGGAGAGCCGGTTCAGGTAGCGGATCACCACTGGGTTGACCTCCCCTTGCCGGGCATCCGACAACGCCACGACCGAGCGCTCCGCCCGACGACAGACGGTGCGCGCATGGTGCAGCGCCGAGGCCGCCGCACCTCCTGCGGGCAGCACGAACGACTCGAGGGCCGGCAACGGCTCATTAAGCGCGTCACAGTGGCGCTCCAGAGCCTCGACCTGCGCGTCGGTGACCCGAAGCCGATCGTCGCCGACCCCGGGTACGGCGAGGTCGGCCCCCACGTCGAACAGCTCGTTCTGAATCCTGCTCAGTGCGCCCTCGGCTTCTGAGGAGAGCTTTGTGGCCCGCGCAACGCCGATAACGCTGTTCAGCTCGTCGACATCGCCGTAGGCCGCGATTCGGAGGTCGGTCTTGGCGACCTCGCTCATATCGCCGAGCCGCGTGGTGCCGGCATCGCCGGCTCGGGTATAGACGCGGGTTATGCGGACCACGCCGTCAGGCTATCGCCTGCGAGGCTGACCGGCCTCAGACGGTCATGTTCACGGTGAACAGCAGCATGCCGTTGCACCGCATCGCCCCGACGCCGATCTTGCGCCAACTCTTGGGAAGCATGTTCTTCTTATGGGGCGGACTCCCCATGAACCCGACGAACGCGCCGCGCGCGGTCGGCATGAAGGCGAGATTCTGCGAAGCCCGGTTGCCACGCCCAAACTTGAGGTGAGTGGTCGGGTGGGAGAACTTCCGCGTACGCGCCATCCAGCGGTTGTGACTCCGGGCGCTCTTCACCAGGCGGTTCAGTCGCTTCAGGGGCTGGGCACCGCGGCGCTTGCGCTCAGCGTTGATCTCTTTAATCAGGGACTTCTCCGCTCCGGGCACGGGCTTGGACGCCTTGCACGCGGGAAGGCTTTGTGCCGCATTGGCCTCGTCGGAACCCTCGGTACCAAGCGCCCCGGCTGCGACCGCAGCCAGAACGACGCCGACCACAGGTCGTCGCATCATCCCTCCAGGTGACTACTCCACCAAAGACCGGCCGCCCGTGCCGGAGGCCGGGCGGCCCAACGGCCGGAGAGGCTAGCGCCTACGTCGAGCGCGTGGCTGGTCAGATTCACCCATTTGCGCCTCTGGCACCCAGGTTTTTGCAAAGGCAGTTGCGCCGTCTGGGGTCGAAATCCGCCCGACGAGGACTTCTTCCCTCAGTGCATCCAGCAGATCCTTCAACCACGGCCCGGGCTCCCTGTCGAGCCGCCGGGCGAGCTCCGCACCATCCAGCGGCGACCTGATAGGGCCTCGGTCGATCAACCCGAAGTAGGTCGCGGTGACCTGCCTCGCCAAAGCCAGATGACGGTCTATGGCCGCCTGGCCGGTTCTTGCCCCACGCGTAGCCAGCCGATCCGCCACAGTCAGCACGCTCAGCTCGACCTCCTCCGGGGCGACGCGTCGCAGGTAGCGATCGATCTGCCGTAGCGACAGCGGTTGCCGATGCACAAGAAAGCCGAGCACGAGGTGCTGCCGGACGCAATTGGACACGAAGTCCCGCACGCGGTTGGAGGTCCGAAAGCGCATGCACCACTCTCCGGCCATCTCTGCACCAAGGACGTCGTGGCGCATGAAGGTGACGCGCCCCTCGGGGCTGACCGCTCGCGTGGCAGGCTTCGCCACATCGTGGAGGATGGCCGCGATGACCAGGGCCTGCCCCCGAGTCAGCTCGTTGGCGAGCGGCGCCGAGAGCCGCTCCTCGACACGGGGGGCGCTCGATCGAAAGACCGGCTCCGGATCGGCCACGATCTCCTCCACCCCCTGCACGACCTCCAGGGTGTGCCCCAGCACGTCCTTGTGGTGATAAGGGGTCTGCTCCATGCGGCGCGCGTCCTCGAGCTGGGGCACCAGCTGGGTCAGCACCCCGATCTCGTCGAGGAGCTCGAGCGACTCCCGGGTTCCCCCAGTTCGGATCGTGCGTGCGAGCTCGTCGAGCACCCGCTCCGGCGGCGCGCCGGCGAGCAGCGGCGCGTCCGTCCTCGCTTGGCGGGCCGTCTCGGCCTCGAGCCTCAGGTTCAGCTGACGCGCGAAGCGGCCGAGGCGCATCAATCGCACCGGGTCAGCGGAGAAGGCGGCCGCACCCACCATACGGAGCCGTCCCGCCTCGAGATCCCGCTCCCCGTCGTGTGGATCGATGAGCTCGCCGCCGTCCAGCGGCAGGGCAAGAGCGTTCATCGTGAAGTCCCGGCGGGCCAGATCCTCAACCAGGCTGGAGCCCTGCAGCGGCGTGAGGTCGATCGTGAACGGCAGGCGCTCGGAGTGCACGCGCCATGCGTTGAACTCCTTCGACAACTGGAAGCACCCCGCACCGTGCTCGTTGGCCAGAGCCCTCGCCAACGGCCTCGCGTCGCCCGGCACCGCGATGTCGACGTCGTCAGCGGCAATGCCGCGCAGCGTGTCGCGCAGCGCACCGCCGACGATCCAGCCGGTCGCGGAGCCGATGAGGTTCGAGAACGGCGCCCGGAGGCGCGCGATCAGCGCGTTCATTCGACGTACTCGCGGCGCACCCGAGTGCTCAGCGAGCACGTCACCTCGTAGTTGATCGTCTGCCCGACCCGGGCGAGGTCCTCGATCGTGATGCGCGCCGAGCCCTGCCGTCCGATGAGCACCACGGGATCGCCGACCTGCTCCTCGCCCTCCGGACCGAGATCGACAGTGATCTGGTCCATCGATACCGCCCCCACCACGGGGACCTCCCGGCTGCCGATCAGGACGTTCGCCCCGGAGAGAGATCGCGCGTAGCCATCGCCGTAGCCGATCGGAATGACACCGATCCGGGTGGCCCGCGGAGCCCGATAGCGGCGCCCGTAGCCGGCGCTGTCGCGTGAGGAGAGCGGCTTGACGGCTGCAAGCCAGGAGTGCAGCGACAACGCGGGGCGAAGCCCGCGCGCATCGGGGTCATCGCCGAAAGGGTCGCCGCCGTACAGCGCAATCCCGCAGCGAACGATGTCGAAGCTGCTCCCGGGATCACGCAGCACGGCGGCCGAGTTCGCCGCGTGCGCCCGAGCCGAGGGGAAGCACTCCTTGACCTCGGCGAATCTCGCGCGGAAGCGCACCAACTGCTCGCGGAAGAATCCGGCGTTCGGCCCCTCGGTCTCGTCTGCCGTGGCGAAGTGAGTCATGACCCCAACCACCTCGACCCCTTCGGTGCCGGCCGCGACCTCGACGAGTCCCGCAATGTCCTCGGGCCGCGCGCCGAGACGCCCCATTCCGGTGTCCAGCTTCAGGTGAAGGCGAACCACCCCGCCACGCTCGCGCCCGACGGCCCCCGCACGCTCGACGAAGTCCGGCGTCCAGGCAACGACGTCGCACCCGTCGATCGCCGCAACCTCGGCCAGCTCCAGCGGACCCATTACGAGCACGGGCGCCTCGATGCCCGCCTCTCGAAGCTGACGAAGCTCGCCTGCCGTCACGACACCCAGCGAGGCGGCTCCGCCTCGAAGAGCGGCTCGAGCGACCGGAACGGCACCATGTCCATAGCCGTCGGCCTTCACGACCGCCATCAACTCGGCGCGGCCCGCGGCGGCGGCCAGCCGCCGAGCATTTTGCCGGATCGCCCCGAGGTCGATGCGCGCGAGGGCGCGATCGTTGCTCATCTGGCCTCGAGGGCACGCGGCAGGGCGAGCAGGAGGTCTCCCGCCGTTGCGCCGTCCCCGGTGAGGAGCTTTCCAGCCGAGCCATGAAGCGCAACTCCGGCGACCGCGGCAGCGCGAGGTTCGAGACCCTTGGCGAGCAGGGCGGCGAGAACGCCCGTGAGGACGTCGCCGGTACCGGCGCTCGCGAGCGCCGGGGCGTCGACGCCGTTGACGACCGGCTCCTCCTGCGGTGAAGCGATGATCGATCCCAAGCCTTTGAGAACGACGTACGCGCCCGTCCGATCCGCGAGGCGCTGCGCCGAGGCAAGACGGTTGGCCTCCACTTGCTCGCGCTCGACGCCGAGCAGGCGTGCAGCCTCTCCGCCATGAGGGGTGAGAAGGGTCGCAGCAGCCCTGCGCCTGAGTCGATCCGGAGTGCTCGCCACGTGGAAAAGCGCGTCCGCATCGATGATCAGCGGCACAGCCATCTGCTCCACCACGTCCCACACCAGCTCGCCAGTCGCATCCTCGCGGCCGAGTCCCGGGCCAATCGCGGCGGCGCCCACGCGGGCCGCTTGTCGCATGATCTCATCCATTGCCTGCGGGTCGAGGTGAGCGCCGGGAGCGGCCGAGAACATCACCTCGGGCACCGTGCGAGCGCATGTGGACTGGATGGCCTCCGGCACCACGGCGGCCGTGAGCCCGCCTCCGGCGCGCAAGGTGGCCTCAGCCGCAAGGCACGCAGCGCCAGAGAGGCCCTCGGCGCCCGCAATGATCAGTGAGGCACCGGCCGCGTACTTGTCGGCGCTCTCCCCCTTGGCCGGAATCGCCCCTGTCACCGCTGTGCCTGCGAGCCACGCGGCCACCTGGGAACGGACCCCGGACGGGATACCGATATCGACCACCTCGACCTCGCCGGCGTGCAAGCGACCGGGTGCGACGTGAAGACCCGTCATGTCGCCGTGATATGTCGTCGTGAGGTCCGCCTCGATGGCGACGCCGCGTACACAGCCGCTGTCGGCGTCCACTCCTGAGGGCACGTCGCAGCTCACCACCGGCCCATCCCCGTCGGCGGCCCAGGCGATGACCTCGGCGACCGTGCCCCGCGGCGCACCTCTCGCACCCGTGCCGAGTAGCGCATCGACTACCACCCCGTGCGGCGGAGGCGCGGACCGATCGAAGGGGGCGGGCTCGATTCCGATTGAGGCGGCGATCTTGGTCATAAGAGCCGCATCATCCGTCGCGGGGCGGCATCGGCCCCCAGGATCACTCTGACCGCCCAGCCCGCCTCGGCCAGGTGCCGCGCCACCACCATGCCGTCGCCGCCGTTGTTGCCCGAGCCCACCAAAACGGTCGCCGCGCCGATATCGGAATAGCGGACGAGGGCGGCGAGGGCGGTGCCGAGCCCCGCACGCTCCATCAACAAGATGGAGGGCATGGCGAACCGCGCGCTGGCGACCCGGTCGGCGTCGCGCATCGCGTCGGAGGCGAACAGCGGTGTCAGCCCGGCGAGCGGCGCATTCATGTCGGGACGAGCGGTCGGCACGGTTCCGCCATCCTAAGGGTGGCGTTCGACCCTAGGACGCCACTGAGGCCAGAGCGGTGTCGCCGGGCACCGGATCGTCGACAGCGGTTGCCGTGGCCATCGCCACCGTCTTGCCATGGGTCAGCGAAACCAGCACCTGGGTCACGCCGAGCGCGGCGGCGCGTTGCGCGTAGATGCCGTGGAGCATGATCCCCGGCGCCCCCCGGCCGCGGATGACCTCGACCTCGCGCCAGCGCGTCATTCCGATGCCAAGTGCCTTTCCAACCGCCTCCTTGGCGGCGAAGCGCGCGGCGAAGTGCTGGGGCGGAAAGGCCCGACTGTGACAGTACTCAGCCTCGACACGAGTGAAGCAGCGCTCGGCAAGCCGCGGCCGGCGTTGCAAGGACGTGGCGAAGCGGTCGATCTCCATGACGTCGATACCGACGCCCACGACCGCCATGGCTACTCCACCGTGACGGTCTTCGCGAGGTTGCGCGGCTGGTCCACGTTGAGCCCGAGAGCCAGCGACACGTGGTAGGCGAACAGCTGCAGCGGCAGGATCGCGACGATTGGGGAGATCAGCGGCTGGACCTTCGGTACCCACAGCACGTCGTCGGAGTGGTCGGAGATCTCCTGGTTGCCCTCGGTCGCGACCGCGATCACCCGGGCGCCCCGCGCCCGGACCTCCTGGATGTTGCTCACGACCTTGTCGAACACGTGGCCGTCGGTGGCGACCGTGACGACGGGGGAGCCCTCCTCGAGCAGAGCGATGGGACCGTGCTTCATCTCGCCCGCGGCGTACGCCTCGGTGGGGATGTAGCTGATCTCCTTGAGCTTCAGCGCACCCTCGAAACAGACCGGCACACCGACGTGGCGCCCCAGGTAGAGGAAGAACTCGCGGTTCGCATAGCGTTGCGCCACCTCGGCGACCGACGCGGGGTGGGGCGAATCGAGGTAGGCCTGCAGCAGGTCGGGGAGCCGGCGGAGCTCATCGCCCAGGTCGGCCGCGCCCGCCGCCGAGAGGCCCCAGCGCAAACGGCCGAGCTTCACCGCCAGCAACGCCAGAGCCATGATCTGGGCAGTATGCGTCTTCGTGGCCGCAACGCCGATCTCGAGGCCCGCGCGGGTGTAGAGCACGCCGTCGGCGTCGCGGGTGGCCTGAGAGCCCATGATGTTGGTCAGCGCGACGACGTGGGCACCGCGCTCCCGCGCCACCCGCATCGCCGCCAGGGTGTCCGCGGTCTCGCCGCTCTGGGTGATCCCGATGACGAGGTCGCCTGGGCCTGCCAGACACGTGCGATAGCGGTATTCGCTGGCGACCTCGACGTGAACGGGGATGCCGGCCCAGTCCTCCACAAGATACCGACCGACCAGACCAGCGTGATACGAGGTCCCGCAGGCGACGATATGTACCCGCTCCGTGCGTGCGAGCGCCGCGTCATCGAGTCCGAAGTCGCCCAGATCGACGCTGCCATCGGGGCGAAGGCGGTCGCCCAGCGTGTCGTAGAGTGCCTGGGGCTGCTCGTGGATCTCCTTGAGCATGAAGGTCTCGAAGCCGGCCTTCTCGGCCGCGTCGTCGTCGAGTTCCACGGTGTGCGGCTCCCGCTCGATCGGACCGTGCCCGTTCAGCACGGTCACCGTGTCTGCTTCAAGCACGACAATCTCACCTGACTCGAGATTAATCACCTCACGGGTTTCACGGAGGAACGCCGGGATGGCCGACGCGAGGAAGCTCTCGCCGTCGCCCACGCCGACGACCAGCGGGCACTCGTGGCGGGCGCCGATCAGCCGGCCCGGCTCCGAGGCGTGCATCGCCACGAACGCGTAGTGGCCCTCCAGCCGGGGCAGCACGCGGTGCACGGCCTCGACGATGTCGCCCTCGTAGGCCCGGGCGATCAAGTGCGGGATCACCTCGGCATCGGTCTCGCTGGTGAAGATCACGCCCTCGTCCTGGAGCTCCCTGCGCAGCGCAGCGAAGTTCTCGATGATGCCGTTGACGACTACCGCGAGGCTGCCGCTCTGATCGAAGTGAGGGTGGGCGTTATCGTGAGTGACCCTGCCGTGAGTGGCCCAGCGAGTGTGACCGAGGCCTGAGGTCGCATCTCCGGAAACCTCCTCCAGCGCGGCTTTCAGCTTGGAGAGGTTGCCGACCGCCCTGACGGATGTGAAGCCGTCGCCGTTGGGCAGCGCGAGACCTGCGGAGTCATAGCCCCTGTACTCGAGGCGCTCCAAACCAGCGATAACCAACTCTCGGCAGGGCCGAGACCCCACATACCCGATGATTCCGCACACGGTGCGCTCACCCTCCCAGCGCGTTTTCTGCTGCAGTCGCGATCGAAGCACACCATTGGCTGCACAGAAGTTCAGTCGGCGCCTCCACCATCACCCGCACGAGTGATTCTGTGCCGGATGGCCGCACCACGACCCGTCCCTCGTCGCCCAGCTCCTGCTCGAAGCGCGCCACCAGCTCCCACACCTCGGCCGCATCGGGCAGGTCGCTCTTGTTCGCGACGGTCACGTTGACCAACTTCTGCGGCGAGCGGGTCATGACCTGCGCGGCCTCGCCCAATGTCTGATCGCGCTCGATCAAGGTTTCGAGCAGCTGCAGCCCCGCGGCCAGACCATCGCCAGTGGGTCCATGGGTGAGGTTGATGAGGTGCCCACTCTGCTCGCCCCCGAGCACGTACGCATTGGTCCGCATCTCCTGGAGGACGT
>JAOTZF010000207.1 GCA_029861485.1 Thermoleophilia bacterium
CGGTGACCCGCTCCTGTCCATCCGCGTCGCGGCCGACATAGGAGACCTTCCAGCGTCGCTCGTCGTCCTCGAACTCGGCGGCGGTGCGATGGGCCGGAGTGTCCGCGAGCCAGTCCCGGATACGGCCCTCACCGTCGGCGATCGCAATGGCGTCGTCCCGCGTCAGATCCGGTGTGACCCGCGACTGGCGTGCGCCCTCGGAGCGGTGTTCCAGGCCGGCGACCTCGTCGGCGACGCCCTCGATCAGGGCGTCCACCGCCTCGGCCGCCGCAGCCGGGGGCGGCGAGTCGATGGCGCGCGCCGGCTCATCGGCCGCACGCGAGGATGGGCAGACGAGAAGCGCAAGCGCGCAGGTCAGCAGCACGAGCGCCCACGGGGGCAAACGCGCGACCACCGGACGAGGGCCTACCGGAACGACCAGCGGCGGTTCATCAGGAAGTTCACCGGCGTTACGACCACGATGGCCATGGCCTGTGAGGGAACCTCGGCGACCCCTGCCTGCACCAGCAAATGGAGCACGACGAGGTTCAGGCCCAGCGCGAGGAGACTCACCGTCAGATAGCGAACACCCTGCGAGAACCACGAAAGGCCGTGCCGGCGGAAGGTCCAGAACTTGTTGAGGACGAAGTTGTTGCACCAAGCAACCGCGAACGCGCCGATTCCCGCGAGGAGGTAGTGCGCGCCGATGCCGTGGACCAGGATCGAGAAGACCACCAGATTGACGACGTACCCCGACGCGCCCACCGCGAGGAAGCGCGCCAGCTGCGCCCAATCGGACGCGCCCGCCCGCCCGGGTCGAGGTAACCGGAAGACGGTGTTGAAGGCGTCTGCGGCACCTGTTGTGTTTCCGGTCGCCACTGACCGCGAAGGTACCAAAGCAGGGGGGATGGCCTATCGTCCCCGGTGATCGCCAATCCGGCGGAGCACACCACGAGGCAACCACCATCAGCGAGATCCCGATACCGCGACCGAGCGATCTGACCTCAGGCGCGGGCGAGACGCCCCGCTACGACGGGCGCTTCTCCTCGCGCGCGGCCGGCATCGTCTCCTCGGCCATGCGCGACCTGATGTCGCTCTCCGAGCGTCCGGAGATCATTTCGCTGGCGGGTGGCTTTCCGAACACCGAGTCGTTCCCGCGCGAGGTCTTCGATGACGTGGTGGCGCGCATGAGCAGCGACCACCTCGCGTCGGCGCTGCAGTACGGACCCACCGAGGGTCTCGGCGAGCTGCGCGAGGAGATCGTGAAGGTGATGGCCCACGAGGGTGCGGTCGCCCGCCAGGCGGATCTCATCGTCACAACCGGCGGACAGCAGGGCATCGACCTGGCGGTGCGCACATTCGTCGATCCGGGCGACGTGGTGCTGGCCGAGGGGCCGACCTACCCCGGCGCCGTCCCCTGCTTCACGACCTACGAGGCCGACGTCAACCATGTGCCGGTCGACGAGCACGGCTTGCGGACCGACGTCCTCGAGGCGGCGTTGGCGCGCCTGGCGGCGAAGGGCCGCTCGGCGAAGCTTCTCTACACCATCCCGAACTTCCACAATCCCGCCGGCGTGACGATGTCGCTGGAGCGCCGGCGCAAGGTGGTCGAGCTGGCGCGCGAGCACGATTTCATGATCCTCGAGGACAACCCGTACGGGCAGATCCGGTTCGAGGGCGAGCCACTCCCGACTCTCTGGGAGCTCGACGAGGGGCCGGCCGGGCGATCTACATCTCCACGTTCTCGAAGATCCTCGCTCCCGGACTCCGGCTCGGATGGGTCGCCGCCCCGGCGCCCGTGCTCCGGAAGATGAATCTGGGCAAGCAGGCTGCAGATCTCAACTCCTCAACACTCACCCAGCGCTTCGTGCTCGAGTACCTCCGGGCATACGACTGGCGCGAGCACGTCGACCGGCTGAACGCGATCTACCGCTCGCGACGCGATGCCATGGTGAGTGCCCTCCAGCGCGAGATGCCCGTCAAGACCGAGTGGAACACGCCGAGCGGCGGCCTTTTCGTCTGGGCAGCTCTGCCGGACTACATCGACACCAGCGACCTGCTGGCCGAGGCCACGACCCGCCATCAGGTGGCCTTCGTGCCCGGTTCTGCGGCGTACTTGGACGGTCAGGGCACCAATTGCATGCGCCTGAACTTCAGCGGCTCCACGGAGGAGACCATCGCCGAGGGCGTGCGTCGCATCGGGGCGGCCGTCGGTGACATGGCGGAGCTCTACCGCGCCTTCCGGGTCGACCGGTAGGCCCAGGTGCGGGTCGCGGTCCTCAAAGGCGGGGGCTCCCTGGAGCGGGGAGTGAGCCTGCGCTCGGCCGAGAACGTCGAGCGGGCGCTCGAGCACCTCGGCCACGAGGTCATCCCGATGGACGCCGATGACCAGCTGGTGAAGACCCTGCGCGCTGAGCACCCGGATGTTGCCTTCGTGGTCCTGCATGGCAAGGGGGGCGAGGACGGCACCGTGCAGGAGCTGCTCGAGATCCTCGGCATTCCGTACACCGGTCCCGGCGTGCTGGCGTGCCAGCGATCGTGGGACAAGGTGGTCGCCAAGGCGTACTTCGAGGCCTCGCAGATTCCCACGCCCGCGGCGTATGCGTTCAGCGGCGATGCGTTCCGAGAGCTCGGCGCCGCCGACGCGCTCTCGGCGATTCACGAGCGTCTGGGCTTTCCGCTGGTGATCAAGCCGGCCAAGCAGGGCTCGGCACTCGGCATCGGCCTCGCGCAGGAGCCCGGCGACCTCCCCAAGCTCCTCATGTCGGCACTCTCGTACGACGACCGGGTTCTGATCGAGCGGCTCGTCCCGGGGCGCGAGCTTGCGGTCTCGGTGCTCGGCACCGATGAGCCCTGGGCGTTG
>JAOTZF010000034.1 GCA_029861485.1 Thermoleophilia bacterium
GGAGCTCCATTGCGCGCATGCGATCGCCACTCTCGATGTCCTTGACGGTCGCGACGTGCTCGTCGGCGCTCCTGGTGTCAAGCGCCTCACGCTCCACGCGGCTGGCAACCGCCGCGCCCTGCTCGGGCGGCGCTGCGGGCGACTGCCGGCGCCTAGAAGAGCTGGTTCTCGCCGGCGAAGATCTCGCTGACCGACTCGTCGCTGAAGACGTTACGCACCGAGTTGGCCAGGATCGAGTCGACCGACAGGACGCGCACGAGGTCAGAAGGCGCCCCATCACCGAGCGGAATGGTGTCGGTGACGACCACCTCCTCGATAACCGAGTCGGCCAGCCGCTCGAACGCGCGCCCTGAGAAGATGCCGTGGGTCGCCGCCGCGAACACGCGCGTGGCGCCGCCGTCCATTACCGCTTCGGCTCCTGCGCAGAGCGTTCCGGCCGTATCGATCATGTCGTCGACCAGGATCGCCGTCCTGCCCCTCACGTCACCGATGAGGAGCGTGATCTCGGCCCGGTTGTGGTCCGGGCGCTGCTTGGTGAGCACCGCCAGGTTGGCCCCCAGCTTCTCCGCGACGTGGTTCGCGAGCTTCGCCCGACCCGCATCCGGCGAGACGACCACCAGGTCCTGGTCGCGATCGCCCGAGTAGTGGAACCGGTCCAGGAAGTGGTCGGCGAGCAGGGGCACCGCTGTCATGTGATCGACCGGGATCCGGAAGAAGCCTTGGATCTGGCCGGCGTGCATGTCCATTGTGAGCACGCGATCGACCTGAGCCGCCATCAGCAGGTCGGCGACCAGCTTCGCGGTGATCGGCTCGCGAGGCGCCGACTTCTTGTCTTGGCGCGAGTAGCCGTACCAGGGGATCACGGCGGTGACCCGGTCGGCCGAGGCGAGGTGCGCCGCATTGATCATGATCAACAGCTCCATCAGGCTGTCGTTCACCGGGCGGCACGTGGACTGCACCAGGAAGACGTCCGCGCCGCGGACGCTCTCCTCGAAGCGGCAATAGATCTCGCCATTGGCGAAGGTCTTGAGGGTCGCGTCGCCCAACTCGATGTCGAGCTTGTCGGCGATCCGCTCCCCGAGGGCGCGGCTCGAGCGCCCGGCGAACACCATAAGGCGCTTGCTCTGCTCACGTTCGATGCTGGTACTCACGAGCCCCCACCTTGCGCGCTCTCCT
Organism: Thermoleophilia bacterium; assembly: GCA_029861485.1. Lineage (GTDB taxonomy): Bacteria > Actinomycetota > Thermoleophilia > Miltoncostaeales > Miltoncostaeaceae > CAMYIK01. The sequence continues at coordinate 1,177 of JAOTZF010000034.1, forward strand.
CGGCTTCGGCGCGGGCCTTGGCCTCTGCCCGGGCCGTGAAGCCCTCGATGTTCGTCTGGCGCGCCCGTGCGATCGCGAGCGCACCGTCCGGGACGTCGTCGGTGATGATCGATCCGGCGCCGGTCATGGTGTCATTTCCGACGCTGACAGGTGCCACGAAGACGCAGTCAGAGCCCGTCTTCACCCGCTCGCCGATCACCGTCCGATGCTTGCGGAAGCCGTCGTAGTTGGCGGTGATGTTGCCTGCCCCGATGTTCGAGCCCGCGCCGACCTCAGCGTCGCCGATGTACGAGAGGTGGGGCACCTTGGCGCCCGGGCCGATAGAGCTCATCTTGACCTCGACGTAGGTGCCGATCTTCGCGCCCTGCTGCAGCACCGAGCCGGGGCGCAGGTAGCTGAACGGCCCGACGATGCAGTCGGCGCCGACCATCGAGTCGACGATGTGGGCCGACACCACCTGGGCACGGTCCTCGATCTGACTGTCTGTGGCGATCACGTTTGGTCCTATGACGCAACCCTGCCCCACGGTGGTCGCGCCGCGCAAGTAGACCCCCGGCATCAGCACCGTGTCGCTGCCCACCTCGACTTCGGCGTCGACGTAGACCGACGATGGATCGGGCATGCTGACCCCCGCGAGCATCAGCTCTTCGCGCAGCCGTTGCTGCAACGCCTGCTCGCAGCCGGCCAGATCGACGCGGTTGTTGACACCGTCGACGACCGAGGAGTCACTCACCAGCAGGCCGCCGATGGCGTCCATCCGCGGCAGCGTGTCCGGCAGGTAGACCTCGCCCTGGGCGTTGTCACTGCCGACCTGGCCGAGCGCCCGCTCCAGCCTCTGCCGATCGAAGCAGAACAAGCCGGAGTTGATCTCTCTGATCTGGAGTTGCTCGGGCGTGGCGTCACGGGCCTCGACGACGCCCGTGACCGCACCGGACTCGTCGCGCAGCACGCGACCGTAGGCGCCGGCGTCATCGAGCACGGCGGTGACCATCGTGGCCCCGACCCCCGAGCGGGCGTGCTGGTCGATGAGCTGGGCGATGTGCTCCTCGCGAAGCAGCGGGGTGTCCCCGCAGGCCACGACGACCGCGTCACAGCTCGCGGACAGCGCCTCGAGGCCGACTTGGGTCGCGTGCCCGGTGCCGTTCTGCTCCTCCTGGATGGCAATCGCAACGTCGCTCCGAAGGGCCTCGCGCACCTGGTCTACCTCATGGCCTAGCACGACGACGATCTCGGAGACGCCGGCGCCACGGACCGCGCCGAGCACCCAGTCGATCATGGGGCGTCCCGCCAGCGGGTGAACCACCTTCGGAAGGGCCGACTTCATGCGCGTGCCTTGACCGGCCGCAAGGATGATCGCACCTGCACTCATGGGTCACCGGGAGTGTTGACGAGCGGATGAGTTGTGCTGGGGCGGGAGGATTCGAACCTCCGATCCCGGGACCAAAACCCGGTGCCTTACCGCTTGGCTACGCCCCAATAATCGAGCCGAGTATAGGCGAGGCTCCCGCCCCCCAAGACGGCAGGCAGCGGCGCCCTCGAGGCCGCTTTCTCGCAAAGGGGGTCAGAGCGTTACGGCGGCTGCTCAACCGCGAGGAAAGGTCGGAGCCGTACCCTTCAGGCCGTGGCTCACGTCGACCTTCTCGCCGCTCTACGCTCTCGCATCATGTCACCGCGGCGGGTGGCGGCACCGCGCTTTCCCGCCGAACGCGGTGGCAGCGTCGACCACGCGGCGTTCGCCGGTCTGCTGGAGGCCTCCAGCGATGGCTGGACCGTCGACTACGCGCTCGTGCGGGCATCGGCGGAGTTTCGCGACTACGTCGCGGCCCTCGCGACGATCGATCCCGACACGCTCGGCCGCAGCGAGCAACTCGCCTATTGGATTAATGCCTACAACGCCAACGCCATGGCGCTCGCGGCCGAGCCCGAGATCGACTCGATCCTGGAGATCCCCGGCGTGTTCACGGACCTCCGGCTCGAGGTCGGAGGGGCCCGGCTGACCCTCGATGAGATCGAGCACGCCAAGGCGCGACGCTTCGGCGACCTACGAGTGCATCTCGCGCTGAACTGCGCATCAGTCGGCTGCCCGCCCCTGCGCGTCTACCACCCCGCGCGCCTGGATGCGGACCTTGATGAGAACGCGCGGTGTTACCTCGGCGACGAGGCGCGCGGCGCCCGCGCCGAGGGTGATCGCCTGATGCTGGCCATGGTCTTTCGCTGGTTCGCCGGCGACTTCGCGCCGGTCGGACAGATGCCGTCCCTGCTCGGCGGCGTGCTCGGCGCCCTCTTCCCGCGCCGGGTGATCCCCGCTGCGGGGCCTTACCTCCCCGCGCACCTCCAGCGGCTGCGCAAGGTGGGGTTCATCAAGTGGGACTGGAGGCTCAACGCCCGCCCCTGACCCGCCGGAGCGCCACCTTCTGCGCGCTCCAGTAGAAGGCCGCGAGCAGTGCCGGCGCGAAGGCCAGGGCGGCGATGTCGAAGAGCACGTAGCCCGCCGCGATTCCGCTCGGCGGGTTGCCGTCGGGGATCGGCGTCCCGGGTAGGTGCTCAGCCCAGGTCCAGGTGCCGATCCAGGTCCCGAAGAGCTCGAGGTAGGCCACAAAGATGAACACTCCGGCGTAGAGGGGGGCAGCCGTGCCACGGATCAGGAAGACCGCGAGAACAGCGGCTCCGATCGCGCCGGCGACGTCTTGGCGCTCGGCCAGGAAGAGGCCCCACAGCGCCCACCCGGTCAGTAGCATCAGCGCGAGACGCACGAAGAGCGCGGCGTTCTGCCGGGCCCAAGCCAGCTGGCTGACCGCGAGGCCGGTCAGATAGACCAGCCCGTGTCCGGGTGGCACGAATAGCGGGATGCTCCCGAGCCGGTAGTCGTAGGCGCCCCAGATCGCCGAGCCGATCACCTCGCCGATCGTGGCGACGATGACCACCACCGCAACGCGCGAGCGCTCGAGGGGCGTCAGGTAGGCGCCCGCGCCGAACAGCACGATCCACACGGCGACCCCTAGGAGGTTCTGGCCGAGCAAGCCGACCTGCTGGTCGATGGCGAGGGCGGCGGTCGTCAGGACCAACATCAAGACGACGAAGTGGCGCGGGGTCGTGAAGACCGCCCTGGCCAACGCATGCGCCCGGTGGGGGCGATTCACGATCGCCTCGCTCATCGGCCGCAAGGGTAGTGGGGGCGGCGCCGTGACGGCCGTCACCTCCCTGTAGGGTGGCCGCGGCCCGTGGGACGGGGAAGCTGGTGGAAATCCGGCACGGTCCCGCCACTGTGACCCGGAAGCAGCGCCGCTGGCATCACGCCGGCCACCGAGCATCGCTCGGGAAGGTGCGGTGGCTGCGCCCGACCGGGAAGTCAGGAGACCCGCCCGCAGGTTGTTTCTCACAAACGTCCTGCGAGGAAACGGGAGTCAGAGATGATCCACCGCCATCGCCTGGCGCTGCTTGGCGCTGCCGCCGCGGCGGCAGCCGCCACGAGCGCGGCCATCGCCGCGCCCACTCCAGCCACGATCCGAGTCGAGGGGGACGCCGCCACCATCATTGCCGAGCGCAAGCAGGCGGCCTCAAAGACCAACGTCGCCGACCGCGACGGTGCGGTCCGCACCGTCGCGGGACCCACCGCCCTGGGTCAACTGATCCGAGCTGGCGCGGCGACCAAGACGCCGGTGCGTACGAGCTTCACCGACGCGTTCGGGCCCCTCGCCGCTCTCGTGGAGCGGATCGGCCCCGATGACCAAGGGCGAAACTTCGAGGGCCCGGGCTTCTGGCTGTTCAAGGTGAACCACGTTTCGAGTGCGGTCGCCGCGAACCAGAAGATCCTGCGCAGGGGCGACGAGGTGATCTGGTATTTCACCTCCAACTTCGCGGCGGCCGAGCTCCAGCTCACGGTGCCGAGCGCCCCCGTGAGGAGCGGCAAGCGCTTCACCGTCACGGTCACGGCCTACGACGGCGAGGGCAAGGGAGCACCGGCGGGAGGGGCGCGAGTGTTCTACTCGGGCTCGGCGAAGACCGCGAGCTCCGCCGGACGGGCGACCTTCAGCACAAAGCGTGGCGTGCGGAGCCTCAGGGCGACGCGCGGCAGGGACATCCGCAGCGCCTTCGAGCCCGTGTGCGGCTACGTGCAGAACCGCGCCGAGTGCTCGCCTCGCCGGCCCTCCGGCGGATCGCTGCGCATCGTGCTTGACGGGGATGTCCGAGCCGGATGGGCCCGCGTCGGACCGGTATTGCTCTCCATCGCGGAGCGCGGGGTGCCGGCCGGCTCCACGGCCGCCCTCGCGTGGAAGGGCCGCATCTTCCGGGGGCGGCTCGAGGTCCGGAACGCGGCGCGCGCGCTGGCGCGCCGTCACCTGGGCTAGCCGATGAGGCGCGCGACCGCGGCCGCGCTGGCCGGCCTCGTCCTGCTCACCGCGGCCGCCACCGCGGCATCAGCCCCTGCCGACCGCGCCGCGGCCGCGCGCGGCGCGGCATGGCTCGAGCGCCAGCCGATCCCCGCGTTCGGTGGCCAGCAGGCCGACGCGATCGTGGCCCTGCGCGTCGCCGGAGTACCGCGCGCGCGGCTGCGGTCTCGCGTGCGAGCTCTCGCCAAGGCCGGGCCGAGCTATGGCGCTCGGCCCGGTCCCGCGGCCAAGGTTGCCCTCGCCGCGAATGCGGTGGGGGCGAACCCCCGCCGCTTCGGCCGGATCGACTACGTCGCCCGAATTCGAAGCGGCTATCGGGGCGGGGTCTTCGGAACGAACGTGTTCGACCACAGCCTCGCGATCCTCGCCTTGAGACGGGCGGGCTCGCGCGTGCCGCAGCGCGCCATCCTCACGCTCCGGCGTGCCCGCGGGAGCGGGGGCTGGGGGCTCGAGGCGCGCGGGAGGGGGCGCGACGAGGTGGACGCGACCGCAATCGTGATCCGGGCGATGCGCGCCGCCGGCGTCCCGCGGGGCGACCCCGCCCTGCGCTCTGCGACGGCATGGCTCACGCGCCAAGCTCATCGCCGGGGCGGTTTCGATTCTCGCGGCGGCAGGCGACCGGCGGAGGCCAACAGCACGGCGGCGGCCATTCTCGCGCTCGCTGCGATGGGACGATCAAGCGGCGCCGCACGGCGAGACTTGCGTCGTTTGCAGCGATCAAGTGGCGCCTTCAATTGGAAATTGCGCATTGCGGGAAGCCGCGTGCTTGCCACGCTGGACGCGGTCACCGCCCTTTCTCGTTAACCGCGGGTAACCTTGGTGCCCTGACCCGAGTCTCTGGATGTGGCAATGCGTTCCGCAATCACGACCGAGATCGACGCTATTCGGTCGGGGCTCGTCGAGCTCGCGAGCCGCGTCCTAAAGCAGATCGAGCGCTCCGTCGCGGCGTGGGATGAGACCGATCCCGGTCTGGCGGCCGAGGTGATCGCTCTCGATGAGGAGGTCGACAACCTCTGCGCGGCGCTCGATTGGCAGATCTACCAGACCCAATTGCTGCAGTCGCCCGTCGCGGGCGATCAGCGGCTGCTTCATGTCGGGCTGATCGCCGCGATCGCGCTGGAGCGGGTGGGCGACCTGGCGGTCGACATCTCCGTCGCGGCGAGCTCGGTTCCGGCCTCGGGCCGCGTTCCGGAGATCCAGGCGCTGATCACGAAGATGAGCGCCCGGGCGGTCGACTGCCTGGTGCGGTCTATCCAGGCGATCGCGCGCGGCGACGTGCAACTGGCGAGTCAGGCCGTCGAGGAATCCCGCGCCGTCCGCGGCATGCTGGACGACCTGCTGGGCGCCGCGTCGCATGCCGGCGACGAGCCCGAGGTCAAGGCATGGACGGCCACCGCCGTACTCGTCGGGCGTCATCTGGAGCGGGTCGCGAACAATGGTCGCGAACTCGGTGGAAGAGTCGAGTTCTTGGTAGACGGCCGGCCGTTCAGCCGCGCTCGTAGCGACGGGTAGCTAGCCGGCGTCGTCCTCGGCGTCGGCTGCGCCGGGCTCGTTCTGACTGGGCTCGGCGGACTTCTCCTGGGCCTCGAGCTCCTCGAGCTTGTCCAGGACGGACATCGCGTCGGGGTCGGTTTCCATGGTTCGGAAGCTGTTCCTACGTGCGCGCTTCGCTTTCGCCATGTCTACCTCCGGTTCGACTACGGTCGATAATTGTACCTTCGTCCGCGGCGTCGGCGAATCGGGCGCGTTGCAGGGGCCCGTCGTCAGATTTCGCCGGCGGTGAGTGCCGCGATCAGGCCGGAGTCGGCCGGGAGGAAACGATAGACGGCAAGCTCCGCCCTCGACACCCAGCGGAACTGGACCGCCTGGAGCGCCCGGGGGCGCTGCCCGCCCATCCATGCGCAGCGAAAGAATCGAAGCTCGAGCGGCCCGGCACGCGTGGTGTGGGCCAACAGCCCGATCTCCACCTCGATGTCGAGCTCCTCGCTGAGCTCCCGCGCGAGCGCTTGCTCATCGGTCTCCCCCGCCTCGCGCTTGCCACCGGGGAACTCCCACAGTCCGGCAAAGGCGCCGGTGCCCCGCTGGCTGACCAGAAGACGCCCGCCGCGCTCGATGAGCGCCGCTACGACCACGCGCTGGTCGTTGGCTCTCATGCGATCGGATGGAGGCGATCGCCGACCTGGAATACCAAACCATCGCGCACCAGGCTCTCCGCGGCCTCGCTGTCCTCCTCGACAGCCGGCGTGCCTCCAGAGGACACGCTGGCGAGCAGCGTGCCGCGGCGTTGGCGCAGCGAGCCCTCGTACCTCCCCTGAGGGCGCCGCTTGGGAGTGACCTCCGCAACCACCCCCTCGTCGGCGGCCAAGCAGCCGCCGCGCAGCGGGCAACCACGCTCGCAGCGCGGCGCGCGAGCGGTGCACCACAAGCGGCCGAGGTCCATCAGTGCTTGGCCCACCTCCCATCCTGCGCCTTCGGGAGTACCCGGCCACCCTTCCGGAAAGCGACGCGCGAGGATTCGCTCGACGTTGGTGTCGATGGGAAGCACTGCCTCGCCGTCGGCGAAGCACCGTAGCGCCGCGGCCGTATAGGGCCCGACCCCGGGCAGATCGGTGAGGCGCTCGGGCCAGCCGTCGCTGACGATTGCCTGCGCCGCGCGGTGCAAGTTCCGAGCTCGCCGCGGGTATCCGAGCCCCTGCCAGGCCGCAAGCACCTCGCCGAGCGGGGCGGCGGCCAGAGCCTCGGCGGTAGGCCAGCGCTCGATCCAGTTCGCGTAGTACGGCAGCACCCGGTCCACTGGCGTGGCCTGCAGCTGGACCTCCGCCACCAGCACGCGGTAGCGGTCGCGGGTGTGACGCCAGGGCAGATCGGCACCACTGGCCTCGAACCATTCGAGAAGGCGGCTAACGCCAGTGTCAGTGAGCGATCCGGGCACCTCGGAAGTCTGTCATGGACGCCAGATCACCCGCCTTCTGGGGCCGACAGGAGTGCCCAGCCACTCCACCAGCAGAGGCCTGTGAGCGCGCTGGCGGCCAACGTGGTCCACGCGGAAAGGGCCGATGAGGGTGCGCATCCGGAGCGCCCTGGCGGCGTCCCAGATCGCGTCCGGCTGCCGGGAACCCGCTGCCGCCATGGCCGCGGCGGCCACCTGGCCCGCGGCGTACGCCTGTGCCGCCGGGTACTGCGCACCCTCGCCGAGGGGATGGCGGCCGGTCGGGAACCACTGGGCCGGCCCGAAACAGCCGAGCACCCTCGGGCCCAGGCGCTCATGGGCGAGGTCGATGCCGGCGACGATCGCCCCGACCGCCGTGAGGCCAGGAGGAATTTCCGCAATCAGCGCCAGATCGTCCTCGATGCGCCCGCAGGCGATGACCGCCGTCGCCTGCATCGCGTCGATGACACCCGCCAACTCGGACGCGGAGCCCTCGTCGAAGGTCGCGACCGCGAGAGGCGCGGCGCCGACCTTCCCGAGAGAGGCAACGGCGCCGTCGGCGGTCCGCTCACCGAAGCCGGTCGGGGCGTGCGCCACCACGATCCGTGTCGGGTCGATGCGCTTCTGTGAGAGCACTGCCGACAGTCCGGCCCAGTAGCTCTCAGCCGGCCCCAGTACGTCGATGACACGGATCCTCGGCGAGGGGTCGCCGGCCGCGCCGCCATGGTTCCAGAGCACATCCGACCGCCCGTCGAGACCGCGCTGGGCGGCTCGTAGCGGGCCGCTACCGTATGGGCCGAACAGCAGCTCTACCGAGCCGGCCAGAGCGGCATAGGTCTCGGCGATGCGGCGGGGATCGTCCCCCGTATCCTCTACTTGCAGCTTCACGCCGGCCTCCCGAGCCCATACGCCCAGGCCGTGCGCCGCCTGGGACGTGAGGTCCCCGTACCGACCAGAAAGGGCGAGGCCCACTGCCGCGCGAGCGAGGGGGTCAGGCGGCGGCGCGCTCATCCTGATCGACGTGGAGCTGGCGCTTGATCGCACGCAGCTCGCGCTGAACGGCGCCGCGGGCGTCGGAGTGGCCCCAGCCGGCGCCCAGGCGGATGCCTCCGCGGCGCGCGGGGAGCTCACGCAAGCGATCGTCGACCAGGATCGCGACCTCCACGTCGGCCAAGGCCATCGGCTCGAAAGTTTCCTGCTCTGTCACGGCGATTCGCTCGAGGCCGTCCGCTACGGCCTCCCGCCACCCGCGCCCGTCGAGCCCCGCCTGGAAGACGAGGCGGCCGGCACCGATGAAGAAGGCATTGACCGCTGCCGATCGCGAGGCGGGCTCCAGCACGACTGCGCTGAGGCGATTGAGCGATCTTATCCGCGTCAAGCCGGCGAGCACGCGCAGCAACGCCAAGACGTCCTCGGTGTGCTCCTCGTTCACATGATCGAGCTCGCCGCGCAGCGCCGCCGCGGCCAGCCGCCTCGGGAGCGCCCCGGAGGCCCACGCCTCCCCTCGCAGCAACGCGCCGACCTCGGAGACCGCCTCGCCGTATCGCTCCGGGTCCTCGCGGCTGCACGGCCCGCCCGCGCACGTGGTGCTGCCGGTGGCGTGGTCCGGAGTGCAGATCGGGTGGCACCGCCGCAGCGGATAGGCGACCTGGAGGGCGTTGAGTGCCCGCTCGGTGGTGCGGCCGGAGCGAAACGGCCCGAAGTACGCGGCGTCGTCACGAGCCGGCCGGTCGACGACGAGCAGTCGAGGATAGGGCTCGCCGACGGTCAGCTTGAGGTAGCGGCCGCGACGGGTGACACCGCGGGAGTTGCACGGCGGACTGAGCGCCCTGATCAGCTCCCCCTCGCGCAGCAGCGCCTCGAACTCCGACCCCAATGGCTCGTAGTCGACGTGCTCGAGCTCCGCCAGCGCGCGCCCGATGCGGCGGCTGTGCTGACCACCCGGCCCGAAATACGAGCGGACCCGCCGCTTGAGGTTGGCGGCCTTGCCGACGTAGAGCACGCGGCCCTGGGCATCCTTCATCAGGTAGACGCCGGGCGCTGCCGGCAGATCCTCGGCCAGCGCGAGCTTGTGGGCGTGCCGATTTACCCGCGGCGTAG
>JAOTZF010000035.1 GCA_029861485.1 Thermoleophilia bacterium
CTGGTGGGCGTCACCTTCACGCCCGACGTGTTCGCTGCGGCGGTCAGCTACGTCGGCCCGTCCAGCCTGGTCACCATCCTGCGCTCCACGCCGGAGTACTGGCGCCCGCTGCTGAAGGGCACCTGGCATCGCTACGTCGGCGACCCGGACGACCCCGAGCAGCTCCCCGACCTGGAGGCCCGCTCGCCCCTCAATTACGTCGACCGGATCGTCACGCCGCTGCTCATCGTCCAGGGCGCCAACGACCCGCGGGTCAAGCAGCAGGAGTCCGACCAGATCGTGGCGGCCATGCGTGAGCGCGACGTCGACGTCGAGTACATCCTCAAGGAGGACGAAGGCCACGGCTTCGTCGTCCCCGAGAACCGAATGGAGGTCTATCGCGCCATGGAGGGCTTCTTCGCGAAGCACCTCGGCGGGCGGGCGGAGGGCGCGCCCTAGGGAATCAGGCGCCGCAGACCGGCCATGGCCGGTTGGCGGCGCGGTGTGGTCCGAACGAGGGTCCACGGCAGCAGACCGCGGAGGGCCACGAACGCAGGCGCGCCGATGAGCGCGCTCCGCCAGTTGGGCGCTCTCTGAACGCTATGGAGTTTGGCTTGCCACCTGGCGCAAAGCTCTCAAGAACAGCCCTCGGTCACCCAACCGGTGATGGAGCTCCCGCTCCAGAGCACCGATCGGAAGCAGATTCTGCGGCGCGCGCGGGTCCTGGTGGCTCTTCGACGCAAAGGCGAGCAGGGTCCGGCTCACCCGGTTCGCGATCTCGGTGAGGTCCCCCTCCGGCGGATCCGGAGGCATCTCGCATCGGGCGATGTCGGCCCAACGGTGGGCTCGCTCGCCGGGAAGCCGGAGGTACCACGTGAGGCGTGACGTTCCCAGCCTCGAGATCATGAAGACCGGGGTGCGCTGCCCGGCGCTGAGTGCGGCTACCGCGTCGGAGACCAGCTCATTGCCGTAGGCGCGGTAGTGCGTCTTCACGTAGCCCACGGTGAGCTGATCGTCCTTCACCGTGCCGCGAAGCGGGCCGTCGAGCACGAGCAGGTCGCTGACCGGCAGCCGCGCGGCGACCTTGAGCTCCAGGTCGAGCATGGCCTTGTGCGCCTCCATCGTGAGCTCCTCCGCGCTGTCGCCCGCGGCTGACCGTTGGCGGTAGGTGAAGCCGGGGATCGGCGTTACGTCCTTTGCGCCCTCGGCATTGCAGAACACCCCACGCTCGACCTGGACGCCGGTGATCTCCGCGGTGCCGTCGCTGACGACCGCTCCCGCGGCCCACGAGGCCATGAGGCCGCGGCAGTCGCTGTCCTTGCCTTCGGCGACGACCCAGGTGTCTCGCCGCCGCACCCCGTCCACGAACGCGACCCGCGCGAAGGGCTGACCGGCGCAGTCGATGGCGCCCCAGTCGTCGGCCTGCCGTTCGACCTCCACGTTGACCGGGGAGTCCTCGGCGGGCTCTTCGGGGAGCGGCGCCGTGTGCTCGGGCGCCCAGGATTCGGGGATGTACCTCACACCGGTGATTGTGGCTGCGCTACCGGTCGACGCGCTCGACCGTGGCGGTGCCGCCCTGCTTTCGTACCTCGAACCGAGTCGGAAGGCGCTCGGCGAGCTCGGGGATGTGGCTCACCACACCGACCGCGCGCCCGCGCCCCCCCAGCTCCTCGAGAGCCGCCGCGACCGTATCGAGAGTGTCCAAGTCGAGGCTGCCGAAGCCCTCGTCCAGGAAGATGGACTCCAGCCGGTGAGCTCCTGCGTGCGCCATCTCGGCAATCTGATCCGCCAGGGCAAGAGCGAGCGCCAGCGACGCCAGGAAGGTCTCGCCGCCGGAGAGCGTGCGCACCGAGCGGGTCGCGTCGGCGCTGGTGTGGTCGACGACCTCGAAGCCGGAGCCCCGTCGATCGACCTTGAGGGAGTACGTCCCGTCCGACAGCTCGTTCAGGATGCCGCTCGCGCCCTCCACCAGGCGCTGTAACGCCTGCTCGAGCACCCACTTCTCGAAGTGATTGGCCGAGAGGTGGGTGCCGAGCATCGAGGCCACCTGGTGGGTCTCGCGGTGCCGCCGTTGCTCGCTGATCAACTCGCGCCGCCGTAGAAGGGCGTCCCGAGCGGCGCTCAACCGCTCTTCGACCCGCGCTGCCTCGGCCGCGGCTGCCTCCCGTGGTTGGGATCCGGCGTCCACGCCGAGCCCTGCGCAGGCCGCCGTAAGCTCCTCCTCGATCCCCAGCCGCTCCCGCTCCATGAGCTCTCCCTCCTTCCGGGCAGCATCGGCGCGGTCCGCCAGCTGGGGCGCCGTCTGCGCCGCCCAGTCGGCGAGCCGCCGCCAGTCCTCGGCAAGACTCGCGTGAGCGGCCGCCGGCGGCCCGAGCGTTGCGACGGAGTCGCGTGCCTGGTCCAGATCCCCGCGCAGCCCCGCCTGCCGGGCGACCAGGCTCTCGCCGCGAGCTCTCGCCTCGTCGAGCTCCTTTTGACGACTCGCCACGAGTCGCCGCGCCTCCCGCAGCCTGTCCTCGCTTGCGTCCAACCCCCTCAGCCCGGCGGCCGCGTCCTCGGTGGAGGGAGATTCCGCCAGCTGAACGTCGATACGGCGAAGCGCATCCGCCGCGCTCGCGACCTGCGCCGCGTGGACCTCGCGAGCCCGCGACGCCGCCTCCAGCGCTCCCCTGCAGGTGGCCGCTGCCCCTGTTGCCGCCCGTGCAGCGCTCTCGGCCTCGGTCAGCCTCGTGGAGTGCTCGTGCTCAGGCAGCTTACCCACGACCTGCCGGCACACCGGGCAGGGTTCGCCGACGTTGAGCGCACCGACCAGCGCGTGAGCGCGGTCCAGGCCGTGCGCCTTCTCGAGGGCCTCGCGGGCGCAGACCTCGGCGCGCTCAGCGTCGCGGAGCTGAACCTCAGCCGCCGCGGCGCGCGCCTCGACGTCCGCCGCCTCGCTCTCCAAGCGCGCGAGGCCCTGCGCGGCGGCGGCACGTTCAGCGTGAAGGTGGATCGTCCGCTCCAGTCGACCGCGCGCCCCGCGATCGGGTTGCTCCGCCTCGACTCGATCTGCCTCTGCGGTCGCAGTCCGGTGCTCGGCTTCGGCTGTCTCGAGCTGCTTCGTCGCGTCACGAATCTCTTCGTCGAGGCGCAACACCTCATCCGGGATCGCGATGGCGCGAAGCGAGTCCGCCAGCGCGCCAGCCCGCTCAGCGTCAGATCGCGCTGCCCGGGCGCTTTCGGCCAGCTCGATCAGCCGCGCCGCCGCCGACCCCATGCGGGCGACGAGCTGCGCGATCGCCTCGGCGCGTCGCTCCAGGGCGCGGACCTGCTCCTCGGTTGCCGTCTCTAGCCCGTGCAGCTGCTCGTCGATGGTTGCGAGACGCCCTTCGCTGCGGCTCGCCCGCTGGCGGGCCATCTGGGCCATGCGCTCGTAGATGTCGAGGTCGAGCAGGTGGATCAGCAGGTCCTGACGACTGCGCGGCGTGTCGTGCAGGAAGCGCGCGAACTCGCCTTGGGGCAGCACGACGCAGGTCGTGAAATGGGAATAGGAGAGGCCCAGCAGGCGCTCTACCTCGGCGCTGACGGCGTCGGCGTCTCCGGCCAGGACCTCATCGCCGCGTTGCAGGCGGGCCTCGCGCGTGCTGGCACCGCCGCGAGAGCCCAGGCGAGCCACCCTCACGGCGCTGTAGGACACTCCGTCGACGGTGAAGTCCAACCGCACCCGAGCCTCTACAGCGCCCTGGCTGATGACCGGCTCGATGCGGCGCGGGTTCGCGTACCGCGGCACCGTGCCGTAGAGGGCGAAGGTAATGGCGTCGATCAGGCTCGACTTGCCGGCTCCGGTCGGCCCGCTGAGGGCGAACAGCTCAGCCCCGGAGAAGTCGACCTCTGTTGGTGCGCGAAATGCGGTGAAGCCCTCGAGCTGCAGCCGCTCCGGTCTCACGCGCCGGCCTCCTCGTGGAGTTCCGCGAACAGCGCGATAAGCCGCGGGTCCTCGATGTCGTTGAGCTCCAGGTATTCGGCGAAGAGCTCGCCCGGCTGGCGGCCGATGCGCCGCGGTCGGGCGGGCGTGTCCCGATCCTCGAGGCGTTCGATCATCACCTCGACGGCGTTCGGGAAGTGCTCGCGCACGTCGTCGGCCAGACCCGGCCGGGCTACCTCGTGCACTCGCACGCGCAGCCAGTCCTCACCGATCGAATCGGACTGTGGAATCAGCTCGCCCAGGCTCCCCGCGAGCGTCCTCAGGCGGCGACCCTCGGTGAGCGGGACCTGGTCGATCTTGGCCGGCCGACCCGCCTCCGCGTCGATCACCAGCACGTGCTTGCTGTCGTTCTCCTCGCCGAAGTCCAGCTGGAGCGGCGAGCCGCAGTACCAGCTCGGGCAGGGCGCGGCCATCTCTTGGGTGCGGTGTAGATGCCCCAGGGCCACGTAGTGAAGCGCCGAGCTGAACGCGCCGGCGGGCACCGCGTAGGCGCCCAGGGTATGGACGCTCCGCTCCCCACCCCCGAGGAGGCCGCCGGAGACCGTAAGATGGCCGGCGAGGACGTTCACCGCCCCGGTCGCCTGCTCGAGCGGGGCACAAAGGCTCGCGATGACGCGGGCGACACGCTCCGCATAGGTCTGGGCGTGCTGGTCGGGGTCCTCGGCCATCAGTTGCTCGACCCGGACGATCCCCCGTTGGGAGACGAAGGGCAGCAGGGCGAGGTTCAGCCGCTCGCCGCCATCGAGCGTGATGCTCTGGACTCCGCCCTCGTGCGGCCGGGCGGCCTCCGAGAGAGCGATGACGTTCCCGAGCTCCAACAGGGGGGACACGGCCGCGAGCCGGCGAGGGTTGTCGTGGTTGCCGGCGATCACCACCACCCGCTGTGCGATCGTGGCCAGGCGAAGCAGCGTCGAGTAGACGATCTGCTCGGACTCGGCGGTGGGCGCGGCGGTCTCGAAGAGGTCGCCCGCGACGATCACCACGTCGACCTCGCGCTGCTCGGCGATCCGCGAGATCTCGTCGAGCACCGAGCGGTGCTCGTCGGCCCGGCTGCGCCCGCGGATCTGTCTGCCGACGTGCCAGTCGGCGGTGTGGAGGAGCCTCACGCGCCCGTCGGGCTAGAGGCCGCTGAATGGGTCATCGGGACCCTGCCCGCGGGATGGCGCCGCCTCGCTCGACCTCGTCGCCCAGGCCGGGAACGGGAACTGGGTGACGAGGGGAATGGGGATCTCCGGCTGGCTGATCAGCATCGTGCCGGGCTTGATGATGGTGGCCCGCTGGCGCTGGACGTGGGGAAGGAACGCATACTCCCGCCGCCCCGCCTCGGCGGTGTCGAGCCGACCGACCACGCGGATCGCGCTGTTGGCGATGATCCGCCGCTCGACCTCGCTGGCCGTCTGCTGGGCGCCGATCAGGATCATCCCCAGCGACCGCCCCCGCTCCGCGACGTCGAGCAGGATCTCTTTGATCGGACTGGTGCCCTCGCGGGGCGCGTACTTGTTCAGCTCGTCGAGCACGACGAATTGCAGAGGCCTGGCATGGCCCTCTTTCTCCTTGCGCTCGAAAGCCCGCCGCAGCACCACGCCCACGACGAAGCGCTGCGCCCGGTCGCGCAGGTTGTGCAGATCGACGACCGTGACCTGCTCCTCGAAACGGACCGCGTGCCGCTCGGGGTGGGGCACGTCGGCCCGGATGAGGTGCTCGAGGTCGCGCACCGCGCCCCACAGCCGGCGTACGAAGGCGTTCACCGTTCCGAGGCCGATGGAACGGCCTGCCCAGCGCATTCCGTCGCCGTCCTCATCGAGGACTTTGGCCTCGATGAGCTCGACCAGCTCACGGAAGGT
Organism: Thermoleophilia bacterium; assembly: GCA_029861485.1. Classification (GTDB taxonomy): domain Bacteria; phylum Actinomycetota; class Thermoleophilia; order Miltoncostaeales; family Miltoncostaeaceae; genus CAMYIK01. The sequence continues at coordinate 5,788 of JAOTZF010000035.1, forward strand.
CCGCACCACCTGCCCCTCGATGGAGACTGCTCCGTCGCCGGCCGCTGTCGCGCGCGCCAATTGATGGGCCACGTTGTGAACGACCATCGTGTACTGCTGTCGGTCGTCCTCGGCGTCGGCGAACAGGAACGGCAGCAGCTCGTCTCGGCAGAACTCGTGGAGGGTCCAGAAGAACGAGGTGACTCCCGAGATGCGGCTCGAGACCTGCGGCGTGGCAGTGGGGTCATCCGGGCGTGGCGGCGCGAGCACGCTGAGACTCGAAAACGCACCGGCGGAGAGCCCGAGCGCTCCGTATCGCGCCCGCTCGCTCTCGGAGAGCTGAGTGTTCTCATGGTCGAGGAACAGCAGATCCTCGCCCTTCACGTTGAAGATCAGGGCCTTGGTGTTGTTGGCCTCGTTTCCCAGCACGCCCGAGTGGAAGAGCCCGTAGAGCAGGAAGGTCGCGTATGAGGTCTTGGTCGCGACACCGGAGACCCCGCTGATGTTCACGTGGGCGCCACGGGTGCCGTCCAAGAACTCCAGGTTGAGGTAGATCGGCTCGTCGTCGCGGCTCAAGCCTGCGGGGACGCGGCTGGCCATACCGTCGAAGAACAGCGCCTCGTCGCGCAGGCTGTCCGAGGCCTTGCGCACCTCCTGCCCGGGAAGCGGCGGCACGAAGATCTCGGGTTCGAAGCGAGTCGCCTGGATGAGCGCGGCGCGCGAGGTCTCGGCCGGCAGGGTCGCCTCCGCGACGTGGAAGACGTCGCTGTCGCGCTCGACACCTTCGAAGCGGGCGCGCACCTGGTTCACGACCCCGAATATGCGGACCGTCTCGCCGGGACCCGGCAGGGTCCGCTCCAGGGCCACGACGTCGTCGAGTTGAAGGTAGGCGTCGGGCGCCAGGCCGACCCAGAACTCTAGCGGAGTGGCGTCCTCGGTGCCGATCACCAGGCCCACGACGGGGCTGCGGTCCGAGGACTCGAGAGAGGCGACCATGAAGGCTAAACCTAGAGTCCAGAACGGACGCGGGGCAGGCATCCGGTCGCCTGGCACTTCCGCCGAGTGGCACTGGGGCCGACCCGCGCGCGGGCGAAGGCAAGGCGCGGCGCAGCCGCCATGCGTGGCCGCGCCAAGCGGGAGAGTTCGGTGGTCTGCTGCTGACGACCGCGCTCTGGACCGGCTTCATCTGTTTTTTGCGGATGATCAACATCGCGGGAGCAGACGGCCGTCCACGGCGGGCTCGCGCCGCTGCCGGTGCTGCTTGCCGTGCCGGTCGAGTACGTGGGGCTTCGCCTGATGCGAGCCGCCTAGGCGGCTCGCGCCTGGGCGATCCCTTGGGCAACCGTCTCGTTGACGACCTCGCCTGCCTGCGTATTGATGCCGGGCACGAGCGCGGGAAGATGTCGGGCGGCCCCCTCGACGGCGCCGTCGGCAATCGCCATCACGTACGGCAGGGTGGCGTTACTCAGCGCCCTCGTCGAGGTGACCGGGACCGCTCCCGGCATGTTCGCGACGCAGTAGTGGACGATTCCGTCCACCGCATACGTCGGGTTGCTGTGGGTGGTCGGTTTGGTGGTCTCCACGCAACCGCCCTGGTCCACCGCGACGTCCACGATGACCGAACCCGGCCGCATCACGCCGAGCATCTCCCTCGTGATGACCCGTGGCGCGCGGTCTCCGGGGACGAGCACGGCTCCGACCACGACATCCGCCTGGGAGATCTGCTCCTCGATGGCGAGTCGGGTGGAGTGGAGGAGCTCGATGCGTCCGCCGATGACCAGCTCGAGCTCGCGCAGCCGGCCCAGGTCGACATCGAGCACTGCCACTTGCGCCTGCATCCCGGAGGCGATCATCGCCGCGTTGATGCCGACCTGCCCGCCACCGATGACGACGACGCGACCGGGAGATACTCCCGCGACGCCGCCCAGCAGAACCCCGCGCCCGCCCGCCGGCTTCTCGAGCGCCTGGGCGCCGGCCTGAACCGCCAGTCGGCCTGCGACCTCGCTCATGGGGGCGAGCAGGGGGAGGCGGCCCTTGGAGTCCTCGACTGTCTCGTATGCGACAGAGGTGGTGCCTGCCTCCAGCAGGGCGTCGGCGACACCCGGGTATGCGGCGAGGTGAAGATAGGTGAACAGGATCTGATCCCCGCGCAGAAGCGCGAACTCCTCGAGCTGGGGCTCCTTGACCTTCACCACCAGGTCGCAGTCCCAGCAGGCGGGCGCGTCGCCCATCATCGCGCCGACGCGCTCATAGGCTGGGTCGTCGAAACCTGCTCCGGCGCCGGCCTGGTTCTCGACCCAGACCTCGTGCCCGCGGCGCACGAGCTCGTCGACGCCCGCAGGCGTCATGGCCACTCGATGCTCGTCCGACTTCGTCTCGCGAGGTACTCCGACTCTCATGGGTCAGTCCTGGTCGATGGTGGTGGTCGGCAGCCGTCGGGGATGCCGCTGTCTCGTATCGTGCCGCACCAGCAGCGCAGCGAGCCCCAATGAGATCACTGCGGACACGAGCGCGAGCGCGCGCAGGAAGCTCCTGGCGATGTCCGGACCGCCGATGGAAACCGAGGCGCCGCTGAGCTCCGCGGCCCGGCGAACGAACGCCTCGGCCAACGGGTGCTCGGGGTAGGCCTCCAGCGCGCGTTCCATCGCGAGGCTCGAGGCCTCGAAATCCAGTGCCCAGAAGTGATCGAGGCCCTCGCGATAGCTCTCCTGCGTGCCGCTCGCCACCTCGATTCGCTCAGTGCCGACGAAGCGGCGGATCTGAGGACCGGGCACGAGGTTCCCCCCCACCCGGGCGCGAGTGATCACCATCCCCCGCACGTTGCCCTCGGCGTCGATCGCCGGGCCGCCGGAGTCCCCACTTCGCACCGGTGAGGTCACCTGGGTGAACACGCGCGAGCCTCGCCCGGCGATGGTGCCGGTGTTCGCGAGGGCCCCCTGCCGGATCGCCGGCCCGGCGACCCCGCCTTCTCCGCCTCCTCCGAAGCCGATCGTGGCCACCGGGGTCCCGACCGATTGGGAGTCGTCCAACTCCAGGACAGGAGCGTCCGTCCTGTCGGTGCGTAGCAGCGCCATGTCGGCCTCGGGTTCGCTCCTCTGGAGCGCCGCCGCCAATGGCGGCGCGCCTGGCCCGCTCTCCACGTGGCGTAGCCGGATGTCGAGCGCGCGCACATCGACGGCGCGCGCGCCGGTCTGCTCGACCCACTCCTCGGGATCGTCGGTGCCCAGTCGCGCCTGGGCACCGACGTCACGGCTCAGCGCCGCCACGGCGAGAGTCGCGCTCGTGCCGTTCACGAGGTGATCGGCGGTCAGGATCCAGCCGCCTGTGGCTACGCCGAAGGCCGAGCCGACGACGGTGACCGGCCCGCCCGTATCGAGCTGCTGCTCCCCATTCAACCTCGTGCTCAGGCCACCGACGGTGAATCGTGCCTCCACCTGGTAGATGCCGGGCAACGCGATCAGGGCTCCACGGTCGAGTGGGTCGTTGGACAGGTCGTCGGGAATCGCCGGTGCGGCGAGCGACGGCGAGAGGCCCAGCACGAGCAGGGCGAGCAATACGCGCACGCCCATCTCTTACCCGGTCGCGGCTAGTGCCGGAAGTGCCGGCGGCCCGTGTGGACCATCGGCACGCCGCGATCCTCGCAGGCGCTCAGCACCTCGGCGTCGCGCATCGAGCCCCCAGGCTGGACGATCGCCGCGATACCGGCGTCCATGGCGGTCTCGGGTCCGTCCGGGAAGGGAAAGAACGCGTCGCTTGCGAGCACGGATCCCTCGACACCGACCTCGGACTTCTCGATCGCCAGGCGTACCGAGTCGACGCGGCTCATCTGGCCGGCGCCGATGCCCACCGTCGCAAGGCCACGTGCCAGCACGATGGCGTTTGACTTGACGTGCTTGGCCACCCGCCACGCGAACATCAGGTCGCCCCACTGCGCGTCGGTGGGCTCGCGCGAGCCGGCCACCTCCATCGCCTCCCGCTCCTCGCTCTCGGAGTCGCGATCTTGCACCAACAGGCCGCCGGAGACGCGCCGCAGGTCGCGCTCTCCGGGATTGCTCCGCCGCCGCTCGTTACTCAGCAGGAGCCGAGTATTCGGCTTGCGGGTCAGGGCCTCCAAGGCATCGTCGCTGTAGCCGGGCGCCAGCAGCACCTCGACGAAGGTGTCGGCAAGCACCTCGCCCAGCGGTCCGTCGATGGGACGGTTGACGACGATCACACCGCCGAAGGCGGAGACCGGATCGCAGGCCCGGGCGCGCTCCTGGGCGGTGAAGATGTCCTCGGCCACCGCCACGCCACAGGGGTTGTTGTGCTTGATGATCACGCACGTCGGCAGCTCGAACTCGGCGACCAGCGCTCGCCCGGCTTCGAGGTCGAGCAGGTTGTTGAACGAGAGTTTCTTGCCGTGGAGCTGCTCCACGCGGGACAGCAGGTGCGTCCGGGCGCTGCGTTCGGCGTAGTAGGCCGCGCGTTGATGTGGGTTCTCCCCGTATGAGAGCTCGCTCACCTTGCCGAAGTCGATCAGGATCGTCTCCGGGAAGTCCTCCTCCGGCGGCGTCATCCAATTGGCGATGGCCGCGTCGTATCGCGCGGTGCGGTTGAAGGCGGCGGCTGACAGGTCGCGGCGGGGTCCGGCGCCGAGCTCGCCGGAGTTCTCGGTCAGCTCGCCGAGGATCCGGTCGTACTGCTCGGGCGAGGTCACCACGCCCACCCGCGCGTGGTTCTTCGCGGCGGCGCGGATCATCGCGGGGCCGCCGATGTC
>JAOTZF010000036.1 GCA_029861485.1 Thermoleophilia bacterium
CGACGATGACCGGCGCCGACTGGCTGCTGGACGCCCTGGCCGCGGAAGGCGTTCACCACCTCTTCGGCAATCCCGGTTCCACGGAGCTACCGATCATCGATGCCCTCGGGCGGCAGGACTCGGTCGAGTACGTGCTCTGCCTTCACGAGGCCGCCGCGCTCGGCATTGCCGATGGCTACGCCCAGGCCGCGGGCGGGCTTGCCGCGGTTAACGTCCACGTGCAACCGGGCGCCGCGAACGCTCTGTCGGGCATCCTGAACGCCCGCCGGGCCCGCGTGCCGCTGCTGGTGACCGTGGGACAGCAGGTCACCGAGCTGCTGTCCCACGCGCCCTTTCTCGGCGGCGAGATCGTGGAGCTGGTGGCGCCGCTCGCCAAGGGCGCGTGGGAGCCAACCTCGCACGCGGAGCTCGGCCGCGACTTCCGCGCGGCGGTGCGCTGCGCCCTCACGCCGCCGTACGGCCCGGCCGTCCTGAGCATCCCACTCGACGTCCAAGCCGGCCCGGCGCCACCTGCCCACCTGCCGGGCCCGCGACCCCGGGCATCCGCGCCGGATCCATACGCCCTCGACCGCGCCGCCGCGCTGCTGCGCTCGGCACGCCGGCCGGCCGTGCTCGCCGGCGACGAAGTCGTGCATGCACGCGCGGAGCGCGAGCTCGCAGAGCTCGCCGAGTGGCTCGATGCGCCGGTTCTGGGCGAGCCCTACGGCGCCCGCGCCCCACTTCGCACCGACCATCCCCTGTGGGGCGGGCCGCTTCCCGGCTTCGCGGCGGAGATCCAGCCCATGCTCGAGCCCTACGATGTCCTGCTTGCCGTCGGGATGCCCGTCTTCCGGCTCTTCGGCCCGAGCCCGGGCTCGCCACTGGGAACCGAGCAGCAGCTGATCCATCTGGATGTCGATCCCGAGGAAATCGGCCGCAGCCACCGGCCGGACGTCGGAATCGTCGGAGACCCGCGCGCCGGCCTCGCGGGACTCGCCCTACGCCTCGACGCGGTGCCCGGTGACGCCCCGGAACCCACTCAGAATGTCCAGGAGCCTGCCACGGGAGATCAGATCACCCCGGCCGTGCTCGCGGGCGCCGTCGCCGAGGTTGTCGAGCCGGAGGACATCGTGGTGGACGAGGCCCTGACGGCCGGCCGCAGCCTGCGCCGGGCGCTGGCGCCGCGCGATGCCGGCAGCTGGTTCGCGCACCGAGGAAGCGCGCTCGGCTGGGGCCTGCCCGCCGCCATCGGCGTGGCGATGGCAAAGCCCGACCGGCGCGTGATGGTGGTCCACGGCGATGGAAGCCTGCTGTTCGGACTCCCCGCCCTCTGGACCGCAGCCAACCGCCTGCAGCCCCTCGCCATGGTCGTCGCCGACAATCGGGGCTACGAGATCCTGCGAGCGGGCCTGGAGGGCATGACCGGCTCCGCCGAAGGGCCATGGCCAGGGCTTGCGCTGACCGAGCCCCCGGTCGATCTGGTGGCGCTCTGCCGAGGATTCGGCGCAGATGTGCGAACTGCCGAGAGCGCCGACGCGCTGCGGCGCGAGCTGGCGGGCATCTGGCATCGGGCGACGGATGGGCCTGCCGTCGTGATCGCCCGAGTTGAGGGTCGCACCGCCCCGGTGGGCTATCCGCTCGGCGCTTAGGGAGCGGTGATGCGACCGCTGCTCGTGATCGTGACGGCGCGCTTCTTGCCGAAGTCTCGTTGCGAGAGCGTGCGCACCCGGCCGATCGCATCGCCCCCGGGCTTGGGCACCCCTTGGGCGTTCAGCTTCACGGGGAACAGGCGCCCGGCGAGCAACCGCCCGGTGCCGTCGACGGTGACCGTGAGGCTCGCGCCGATCCCCAGGGCACCGCTGGTCTGCAGCGAGCGATAGCCGACGAAGTTCCCCAGGCTGTAGGCGATCAGCCGGTTGCGGAAGACCTCCATGCCGCGCAGGACGTGAGGGCCGTGCCCGATCACCAGGTCCGCGCCGGCGATCACCGCCGCACGGGCGAACGTTCGGGGGTCTCCGCGCTGCTCGCCGAGAAAGGTCTCCGACTCGCGCGGCACGCGCGCGGCGTCCGTGCCCTCGGCTCCGGCGTGCATCGTGGCGATCACGATATCGGCCTGGCGGCCGGCCTCCTTGGTGATCTCCCGCACGGCGTCGAGATCGGTGAGCGAATTGGCGAACTCGTACGGTGCGAAGCCGACCACCGCGATACGAAGCCCGGTGGTGCGAAATCGGCTGATCTTGCCCTTGGGCCCCGTGTGCATGATGTCGTGGGCGCGGAGCGCGGCGATGGTGGAGTCGAGGCCGCTCTGGCCGTAGTCGAGGGCGTGGTTGTTCGCGAGGTTCATGATCGTGAACCCGGCAAGCGCGAGATGCGACGCATAGCTGGTGGGGGTTCGGAAGGCAAAGCAGGTGGGCGGCGGCGGCGCACCGCCGGTGGCCGTGCCCTCGTCGGTCCGCTCGGGGTCGGCGTCGTCGGCCGCTACCTCAGCCGACGGGCACTTCGACGTACCGCCGTCGGTCAGCGGGCCTTCGAGGTTGCCGAGCACGAGGGCGCCCTTGAGGTTCCCATCCACGGCCTGGAACAGCGACGCGCCCCCGTCCGGCGGTAGCCCCCCTTCGGGCGTGCCCATCACGATGTCGCCCACCGCGCTGAGCGTCACTCGCTGACGGCGCTTGCGGGCAAGCTCGCGCTTGTCGGGCTTTGCGCGCGTGGCGCTCGCGCTCGCCTGCTCGGTGGTGCCGCCATCGCCAAGCGCCGCGATTCCCGCCGCGCCGATCACGCCGCCGATCACGGCCACGGCCGCGAACAGAGCCCCTAGGTACATCCGCCTGCGCCGACGCTTCCAGACGTCCTCGCGCCACCGCTCGTCCACGCTCGTGATGGTAGACGGAGGCGCGGTCGCCTCCTTGGGTCAGGGCACCAGGGCGTCGCTGGCGATCTGCCGCGCGGCCCGCACGGGATCCTGGGGCAGTATGCGGGCTCCCATCGATCGGGCGCTGCTAACCTCCATGCCCTCGCACGAGACGTAGAGGGTCAATCCGTCCGCAAGACGCCGCAGCCGCTCTCGCTCGCCGACGAGAGCCTCCTCGCTACTGACATCCACGAGGACGACATCCGGAGACACGGCTTCCGCGGCGGCGGCGACGGTATCGAAGCGAACGTCGGCCCCGAGGAACACCACCGCCCACCCGCGTGCGTTAAGCGCGACACCGGTGCAGATCAGCGCGACATCGCTGTGTTGACGAGGCGCGCAAGCCAGAAGCGCCCGCCCCGCCCGCCCCTGATGCCAGGTCTTGGCCCGCTCGAGCATGCGCCCCCGCAGCAAGGGCGTCGCGAAGCGGGCCCGGGCATCGGCCAGATCGCTCGACTCCCAGGGGTCGCTTGCCTCAGCCAGGTAGGGAGCCACGCCATGGGTGAGCAGCGAGTCGATGCTCATCAGGCGGGACAAGCGATCGACCGCCTCGTGGGCCCCCTTGCCGTCGAATCGCTCGATCGCCGCACGCAGGTGTGCGAAAGGATCGGCCGTGCTGATCGGCGCCGACGCTGAGTCGTCCGTTTCCCCCACGGAGCGATGCGGATAGTCCTGAAGGGTGCGCCGGGCGGCCTCTGCGGCGGGCACGCCACCGTCGATGCGATTGCGCATCGTGCGGGCGCGTCGCTCATCCATCGGGAAGTACAGGCGGAAGCCGCCTTGAGTGCGCTCCGGCTGGAAGAGCCCGTAGCGACGTTCCCATGCGCGCAGGACCTCGGGGCTGACTCCTGTGCGCAGCGAAAGCTCGCCGATCCGAATTCGTTCGTCGGGCTGGGGCGGCTCCGGTTCCGCGGTGTCGATATCGGCCTCGAGCGGGGTAGTCGTAATCGCGCCTGAGCGTACGGGGGGCCTGTGTATAGATCAACGGCACAGCCCACCCCCATGAATAGGTTATTCCTGTAAATTCGGCATTTTTACGCCCTCCACAGCGTTGTCCACATTCACGCGCTCTTCTGGGGAAAACCTGGACACCAATCCGCACGTAGCACGAATACTCTGGACAGAACCTTGACTCCGCCGGGTGTTGGCGCTTTTATTCGGTTCGGCGGCACCTTCGGTGTTCGCTACGGCAGCCTCAACGGGTCGTTCTCAGAGCTACCGCTGGGGCATTCAGCCCGCCCGACCCCCTTGTCGTGGCGCGCAGGACCGGCGGGAGTGGGCAGCTCCCGCCGGTCCTCTTATCTCCCGGTTTCCGTGAGCGCCGCGTAGGTGCTCACGGAGGCCTTTTCTTCGCGCTGGAGCTCGGTATCGGTGAGGCCGGAAGGCGCTCGCCGACCACCGAGAGCCTCGCCCAGCCTCGCCCGCAGGTGCTGAACGAGCGTGCCTCGGCGCACCTCGGGCCGGAGCGTCGCGAGGTCGACGACGCGGGCGCGGAGCGCTGCTGCCAGCCGTTCGGTGTCCACGAACAACGTCTCAGCGAGTGTCGCACCGTCGAAACGCATGGGAATGCCCACTTGGAATGCCCCACCGGTACGACGCCGCACCTGGGAAAGGCCGACGATCTTTCGGCCGTCGGCCGTGAGCTCCCACGGGGAGAGCCCGCCAAAGCACGAAGCCTCCAGCACCTGGTCGGGGGTGTCGGCGCGAGCCCGACGCACGTCGACGAGGTCGGCCTCGACGTTGCAGTCCGCCAGGGCCCGCCGCACGGCTTCGCCCACCCAGCGATATGCAGCGACGACATCGGCTCCGAGCAGCTCGTGACCGGGCGGCAGCACCACGTCGAGCGCAACCAGGTCCGCATCCCAGAGGACCGCACCGCCGCCGCTCGCCCGGCGATGAACCGGGAGGCCCAGCCGCGTGCACGCCTGCCAGTCGACGGGCGGCGGTGCAGCGCTTCGGCCCACGATCAACGCGGGTGCAGTCAGGTCGCACCAGCTCACGACCGGGCTGGCGCCGGGTTCCATCGCAGTGAGGATGGCCTCGAGGCGACCGAGCGCCCGCGGCGCGGGCAGCGTGGCCGGCCCGATGTCCCGCCAGGCGCCGATACTCAGGCCGGGCTCAGGACAGGTACGGCGCCACGCCCTCGCCCTGATGGGCGGCGTGCATCACCAGCTCGCTCACGGTGGGATGAGCGTGGATCACGTGGCCGAGATCGCTCATCGAGAGGCCGTCGGACATGGCGACGCCGATCTCCTGGATCAACTCGACGGCGTGCACGCCCATGATCGTGGCCCCCAGCAGGAGGTCGGTCTCCGCGTCGGCCACGAGTTGGACGAAGCCGTTGCTGTCGCCCTCACCGAGGGCCTTGCCGTTTCCCCCGTAGCGCGCCTGGCCGATCTTCACCTCGTGCCCGGCCTCCTTGGCGGCGTCGGCATGCAGGCCGACGGTGGCGATCTCGGGATGGGTGTAGATGCAGCTTGGCACCACCGTGCGATCCATCGGCAGCTGGATCTGACCGAGCGCGTTCTCTATCGCGCGATGGGCCTCGGCCTCTGCCAAGTGCGCGAGCTGCATGCCGCCGATGCAGTCGCCAGCACCCCAGATCTTCGGGTTCGCCGAGCGGAGGTACTCGTCCACCACCATGTGGCCGCGCTCGGTGACCTCGACGCCGACCTCCTCCAGACCGATGTTCGCCGCCTGGGACCGGCGCCCGATTGACACGAGGAGCTTCTCGGCCTCGATCGTCGAGCCGTCTCCGAGCTTGGCGACCACGCCGTCGTCCCGATACTCTCCGATCGAGTCCACCGACTGGTCCAGCAGGATGGTGACGTCCTCCTTCTCGAGCTCGCGCTGAAACTGGCTCGCGGTGCGGTTGTCGATCCCGGCCAACAGCCGCGGCAGGATCTCCACGACGGTGACTTCGGTGCCGAGAGGTGCGAAGAGGCTCGCGAACTCGCAGCCGATCACTCCACCGCCCACCACGAGCATGCTCTCAGGGACCCTGTCCAGAGTCAGGATCTCGTTGGAGGTGAGAATCGCCGGGTGGTCCATGTCCAGCATCGGCAGCCCGTCGGGCTCGGTACCGACGCAGACGATCAGCACGTCGAACGGATAGCTCTGGCCGTCCACGACCACGGCATCGCCGTCGACCTCGCCCTGCCCGTAGACGACGTTCACGCCCTTGCGCTTGGCGACGCTCTCGACGCCGGTGCGAAGCCCGGTCACGATCTCGTCCTTGCGCTGCATCATGCGGGGGAAGTTGATGCTGACCTCGGGAACCTCGAGGCCGAACTCGTCGGCGCGGCGCACCTTGCGCAGCAGGTCCGCCGTCGCGAGCAGGGCCTTGGTCGGGATGCAGCCCCAGTTGAGGCAGGTACCTCCAACCTGGGCCCGTTCGACCATCGTCACCTCCGCACCGAGCTGGGCGGCTCTGAACGCGGCGACATCGCCCGCGGGACCGCCGCCGAGCACCACGACCTTTTGACTCAAACGTCTTACTCCCGAGTAATGCCGAGCGCCTCTTCGACCAGGCGCCGCTGCTCAACCTGATGAGCCTGAGGGTACCCCTCGCTTGGGCTCGCACGCCGGGGCCGGCCGGCGTACTGAATCCCGATTCCGTCAGGCAGAAGTCGGTTCAGACGATTGGCGACGAAGAACCAGGCGCCCATGTTGCGCGGCTCCTCTTGGACCCACGTCGCGCTTTCGAGATTCGGGTATGACTCGATGAGCTGGGCGATCCCCTCCGTCGGAAACGGGTAGACCATCTCCAGCCGTGCGACCGCCAGGTCGTCCATCTCGGCGCGCGCCTCGTGAGCCTCGAAGTCGTGGAAGACCTTGCCCGAGCAGATCAACAGGCGGCGCACCTTCCCGGGGTCGCTGACCCGTGGGTCGGCGAGTACCGCCTCGAAGCGCCCGTCCGTGAGCTGTTTCAAGGACGCGTTCGCGCCCCTGTGGCGCAGCAAGCTCTTCGGCGTGAAAATGATGAGCGGGTGAAGCTCGTTCGACAGCGCCTGGCGGCGAAGCAGGTGGAAGTATTGCGACGAGGTCGAGGGCACCGCGATGCGGATGTTCTCCTCGCCCGCGAGCTGGATGAAGCGCTCGATGCGCGCGGACGAGTGCTCGGGGCCGTTGCCCTCATAGCCGTGGGGGAGCAGCAGGGTGAGGCGCGACCTCTGGCCCCACTTGGCGCTACCCGAGACCAGGAACTGGTCGATCATGATCTGGGCGCCGTTGGCGAAGTCGCCGTATTGCGCCTCCCAGAGCACCAGCGCCTCGGGCGCCTGCACGCTGTACCCGTACTCGAAGCCGACGGTTGCCGCCTCGCTGAGCGGGCTGTTGTGAAGCTCGAACGCCGCGGTCGCGCGGAGCAGGTTGGCCATCGGCACGTACACGGTGCCCTCGCCTGAGCCCCACGACTCGTTCTCGTCGACGTCATGCAGCTCCAAGTGCCGCTGACTGAAGGTGCCGCGCGCGGTGTCCTGGCCGGTGAGCCGGATCGGTACGCCCTCGGTGAGCAGCGAGGCGAATGCCAGTGACTCGGCGTGACCCCAGTTGATCGCACCGCTCTCGATTGCCTCGCGACGCCGCTCGAGTTGGGGTCCCAGCTTGGGGTGCAGGTGGAACTTCTCCGGCACCGTGAGCAGCTGCTCGTTGAGGCTCCGGAGGGTCTGCTCGGGCACGGAGGTGCGGAGCTGGCTCGAAGCGCTACTGCCGTCCGGGGCGGTAGCAGCGTCCGAGGCCTCTTCGAAGGTGCCGTGCTCGAGCTGCTCCTTGACCTTGGTATGAGCGTCGCTCATGCGCTTCTCGGCCCAGCCGAAGACCTCGTCGAGCCGCTCCTGGGTCATCACGCCGTCGGCGACGAGCTTCTCGGCGTAGATCTGCGCGACGGTCCTGTGGTCCTTGATCGTGCGCGCCATCACCGGCTGGGTATAGGCGGGCTCGTCGAGCTCGTTGTGGCCGTGGCGACGGTAGCCGATGAGGTCGATGACGACGTCGCGGCGATAGCGCTGGCGGTAGGCGACCGACAGATGCACGGCGCTGATGCACGCCTCCACGTCGTCGGCGTTGACGTGGATGATGGGGATGTCGAAACCCTTGGCGAGATCGCTGGCGTGACGGGTGGAGCGCGAGTCGTGCGGATCGGTCGTGAAACCGATCTGGTTGTTGCTGATGATGTGGATGGTGCCGCCGGTCTCATAGCCCTCGAGGCTCGACAGGTTGAGCGTCTCGGCAACCACGCCCTGGCCAGTGAAGGCGGCGTCGCCGTGCACCAAGATGGGAATGGCCCGCGAGAAGTCCTGCCGGGGGACCCGGTCGCGCCGGATGGTCTGCACGGCGCGGGCCGCGCCTTCGACGACGGCGTTGACCTGCTCCAGGTGGCTTGGGTTAGCGGCGAGCGTGACCCGGATCGGGTTACCGGAGCGCGTGGTGTAGGTGCCCTCGGCGCCCAGGTGGTACTTCACGTCGCCGGCGGTCTCGCGCTGATCGTCCTCGGCCACTCCCTCGAACTCCATGTGACCCTCGAACTCGGCGAGGATCGCGCTCGGGTTTCGGCCGACGACGTGGCTCATGACCGCCAACCGCCCGCGGTGGGCCATGCCGACCATGATCTCCGCGGCGCCGTCGGCGGCGAGCAGCTCGATGATCTCGTCGATCATCGGCACCATGGTGTCGACGCCCTCGATGGAGAAGGTCTTCTGACCGAGGTACGTCCGGCGCAGGAAGCGTTCGAAGGTCTCGACCTGGACCAGGCGCTCCAGCAGCTCGAGGCGCCGCACCGTGTCGAGGGGCCTGCGGAACTCTCCGGACTCGATGACGTCGCGAAGCCAGTAGCGCTTCTGGTGCCTGGCGATGTGCTCGATCTCGTAGGCGATCGTGCCGCAGTAGATCTCGCGCAGGTTGTGAAGCGATTCCGCGAAGGTCTCTCCAGGAACACCGACGCCGAGCACCTCGGACGGGATCCTCCGCATCAGCTCCGGCGTGAGGTTGACCGTCTCGGGCTCGAGCGCCGGATCGCCGACCGGCGGCGCACCGAGCGGATCGAGGTTGGCGGCGAGATGGCCGTACGTGCGATGGGCCTTCACCACGGACATCGCCGCGGAGACCGCCTCCATCATCTCTTCGACCGATCCTGCGGCCGGAGGAACGACGGCCGGTGCAGCCGGCGGTGCGGCGACCGGCGCAACCGCGGCCGCGCCATCACCAAGGGCTTGGGGCGCCGGAAGCAAGATCTCGCGGGCCCGCAGGCCCAGGCTCTCGCGTAGTCCGGCATAGAAAGCGTCCTCGCCGGCCAGCAGCTGGTCGACGCGCTTCAGGAACTCACCGCTCTCGGCGCCCTGGATGACCCGGTGGTCGTAGGTGCTGGTCATGGTCATGACCTTGTCCACGCCCAGGCGGCCGAGAGTGTCAGGTTCCGCCCGATCGAAGCCCGGCGGGTAGGCGATCGATCCGGTGGCGATGATCGTGCCCTGGCCGGGCATCAGTCGCGGCACCGAGGCGATGGTGCCGATGCCGCCCGGGTTGGTCAAAGACACCGTCGCGCCGCGCAACTCGTCGGGCTTGATCTTGCCGTCTCTTGCGCGGGTCACGAGGTCGTCGAAGGCGTCGACGAACTGCTGGAACGTCATTGCCTGAGCGCTCTCGACGACCGGAACGAGCAGCGACCGGGATCCGTCCTTGCGCTCGACGTCGACCGCCAGGCCGATGTTGACGAACTCGCGCTCCAGACGGTGGGGGTCGCCATCGCGCAGGTCGTATCCGGTGTTCATTGCAGTGATCTCGGCAGCAGCGCGCACGACGGCCCACGCGATGATGTGCGTGAAGCTGAGCTTCCCCCCCTCGGGGCGCGTCTTGAGATCGGTATTCAGCCCCTTGCGCTCCGCCTCGAGCCGACCGACGTTCAGAGTGCGGAAGCTCGTGGCGGTCGGGATCGACAGGCTGTCGTCCATGTAGGCGGCGAGTGCCTTCGCCGGACCGCGCAGCGAGACGGCGTTCTCGCCCGAGACCGGAGGGATCTCCGGCGCGAGGCGCCCATTGCCCTCGACGAGATCGCCACGGCGGATCATTCCGCCCGGGCCACCGCCGGTGACCGCGCTGAGGTCGATCCCCTCCTCGATGGCGTGGCGCTTGGCGAGCGGCGAAATGGCCGGCCAGTCGGGCAACCCGTCGGGCGCGGTAGCCGGGGGGGGCGCCGGAGCCACGGCCTGCGGGGGCGCGGATCCGTTGCCCAATGACTCGCCTGAGGGCGCGTCGCCTGCCGCGATGCGACCGAGCGGCTCGGCGACACTGAAGGTCTCTCCTGCGGGAAACGCGATCTCGGCAAGGACGCCGTCGGCGGGGCTTGGAACCTCGAGATCGACCTTGTCGGTGCTGATCTCCACCACGATCTGATCGCGAGCGACCGCCTCGCCCACCGCTACGCGCCACTCCACGATGGTGCCTTCGGTGACCGACTCCATGTCGCCCAGCACGATCGGCACCAACTCGACCTCGCCTGCCGGCTCGGCGGAGGGTGCGGTCTCGGCAGCGGCGGGCGCGCTCTCAGCGGGCGGGGCTTCGGCGGGCGCGGCTCCGTTGGG
>JAOTZF010000037.1 GCA_029861485.1 Thermoleophilia bacterium
AGCAGATCGTCCTCCAGCCGAGGCAGCAGCACCTGGGTCTCAGGGTCGCCGAATCGGGTGTTGAACTCGAGCACTCGCGGACCCTCCGCGGTCATCATCAATCCGGCGTAGAGCACTCCGCGAAACGGAGTACCGCGGCGCGCCATCTCGGCCACGACCGGCCGGTGGACCTCGTCTACGAGCCGGTCGGCGAGCTCGTCGGGGACATCCGGAATCGGCGAGACCGACCCCATCCCTCCGGTATTGGGCCCCGTGTTGCCCTCGCCGATCGGCTTGTAGTCGCGCGCGGCGGGAAAGCGGGCGACCCGCTGCCCGTCGCAGACGGCCAGTAGCGAGACTTCGCGCCCGACCAAGCCCTGCTCGACCACGACCTCTGTCCCGGCGTCCGCGAAGCGTCGCTCCACGAGGCAGGCGTCGAGCGCCTCTCGCGCCTCGTCCTCGGTTTGGGCGACCACGACGCCCTTGCCCGCCGCGAGCCCGTCTGCCTTGATGGCGATGGGAAGCCCCAACGCCGCTACGGCGTCCATGCCGGCGGCGACCTCGCGAACCACCTCGGCACGGGCGGTGGGGACGCCCGCCGCCGCCATGATCTCCTTCGCGAACGCCTTACTGCCCTCGAGGCGCGCCGCCGCCTTGCTCGGGCCGAACGCAGCCACCCCGGCGGCTTCGAATGCGTCCACGGCGCCCTCGACCAGCGGCGCTTCGGGCCCGACGATTGCGAGGCCGAAACCCTCGGATGCGGCGAGTGCCGTCAAACCGGCGATGTCGGTCGCCCGTATCGGGTGTACGGTCGCATCGCGCGCGATGCCCGCGTTACCGGGCGCGCAGTGGACCTCCGGGCGTTGCGGGGAGCGCGCGAGCGCTCGCACAATCGCGTGCTCGCGACCGCCGCCTCCGACGACCAGAACCTTGCGGGACACCGCATCACTCTACGCGCCGCGTGCGATGCCGCCACTAGAATCCCCACTGGGATGATGAACGACCCGGATAGCCCGCTCTCGTCCGAGGAGCGGGAGGCACGGCGGGCCTTGCTGGCCGAGAGCCTGGCGGAGCTTCCCGATGCACCCGACTCGGGCGTGGCAGCTGCTGATGTGGTCCGCGCCCTCGACCATTACATCGCTGCGGGCGGCCCTCCGGCGGTGGCCGTCAGCCCCGAGCTGAGAGCCCGGCTCAAGGCCGCGCTCGGGGAGGTCGCCGAAGACGGCTCGCCGGAGGCCGCCGCGCGCGTGGTAGGTGCGGTCGACGAGTACCTCGAGACCCTGAGCCACTCGCAGGTGACGCGCGAGCCCTCGGTCACCAACTTCAGCGTGCTGCCGGGCAGCGAGATCAAGTGGGCGCGCTGGATCGTGATCATCCTCGCGGTGATGGCCTCGACGGTGGTCGCCGTCACCTTCCAAGGCGGCTTTCTGGCCGGCGGCATCATCCTGGCGATCTGGCTTGTGGCGTTGATCGCGCTCGGCACGTCCTAGGTCCACAGCCGAGAAGCGCGCGAGAAACCCAGCTGCAAAAAGGTTGTGAGGATCGGGCCAGAGGTCCCTCTTGCCACCCAAATCTCACGGGCCGCCGCTTGCGGCGTGCTAAACAGACAATCCCACAGCCGCGTTGGCCCGTGCGCGGCTGGCTTCCGAAGGCATAGCGCCCTGGGTACCGTCGAAGTAACACGACCAACGACGAGCTCCCCTCCCGCATGGGGCGCCAGTGGCGTCCTGTCCGATGAGGCCCTGGCACGCTTGGTGGCCGCCGGGGACGAACGCGCTTTCGAGACTCTCTACGAGCGCCACAGCGCCCTGCTGTTCCGGTACTGCCGCGCCATCCTCCGCAGCGCCGACGACGGCGAGGAGGCGTTCCAGGCGACGATGCTCAACGCCTACCGCGCGCTCTCGCGCGGCAGCGGCGGAACGTCGATTCGTCCGTGGCTGTACCAAATTGCGCATAACCAATGCGTCAGCCTGATTCGCGGCCGCAGGCCGGCGGAGCGGCTCGGCGATCATGAGGTCGCGCTCACGGGCACGGTCCACGAGCAGGTGGAGATCCAGGAGCAACTTCGCCAGCTGCGATCCGACCTCGACTCACTGCCGCCGATGCAGCGTTCTGCGCTGGTCATGCGGGAGATGAGCGGGCTCTCCCACCGCGCGATCGGGGAGGCGCTCGCGACCTCACCCTCGGACGCGCGCCAGCTGGTCTACGAGGCGCGCCAGTCACTCTCCGAGTTCAGCGCCGGCCGCGAACTCGGCTGTGATGAGATTCAGCGCCGCATCTCTGACGGGGACCGTCGCCGCCTGCGCGGCCGTCGGGTACGCGCGCACCTCCGATCCTGCACGGAGTGCTCCGCGTTTGCGGAGGCCCAGCAGTCGCGCACCAGGGCGCTCGCCAGCTTTTTCCCGGTGCTACCCGCCGCCATCGGCGCCGCGATCCTCGACGAGATCTTCGCGACCGCCGGTGGGACGTCCTCATCGGCAGCGATCGGCAGCCTCGGACCCGCGGCCGTCTCGGGGCCCGCGAGCGGCGCCGCGCCGGTGGGCGCGGCCGCGGGTGGGGCGGGTGTCGCCACCGTCGGCGCGGGGCTACAGGGCTTGGTCGGAACGGCCGGCACCGTCGCCGGGATCAGCGGTCTGGCCGCGAGCGGCCTGCTGCGCGCCGGATCGGGGAGTGCCGCCGCTGGACCGGCGGGCATGCTCAGCACGACGACTGCCGGGGGGCTGGCAAGCGCTGGAGTAGCCGCGCTGTCGATCATCGTGGCCGCCGCCGTAACCATCGGTGGCGGGCAGGCGGGGCCGCCGACCGCACAGGCCGCGTTCGACGAGGCCGTGGCGGTCAAGGGCACCATCCCGGCTGTACAGCCGGTGCAGCCCGAACCGCGTACCGGTGACATCGCCCCCGAGCCCGAGCCGAGCGCTCTGGCGCCCGGCCCCGACGCTCCTGCACCCACCGTGGTGTCCACCCCGGCGGATCCGGAGCCGAAGGACGTGGGTGGCGAGAGCATCGTCGCGCCGGACCCGAATCCGAAGGACGAGGAGCCAGTCGACAGCGAGGACCCGCAGACGCCTGAGGTCCCCGAGGTGATTGAGGAGCCGAAGGCCGACCCCGCTCCCGCCCATGAGCCGCCGCCGCCGCCGGCCTCTCCGGCGCCGGCCGCGGAGGAGCCCGCCCCGCCTACGCCGGATACGGGCATCGAGGAGCCCGGCGGAGGGGTCGCGAACGAGGTCGCCCCCTCCAGCGAGCCGGAGCCCGCCGGCGGTGCGTATCGGGGCCGCGATGCCGACCTGGGTAAGCGCGACGATTCCGTCGAGGGACCCAAGCGCGAGTGGGATGGATCGAAGAGGCCTCCCGAGGTAAGGCTCCCGGCCTCGCCGTTGCCGGTTGCAAGCGGTCCGTACTGTCCGTACGGGCAGTAGATCGGGGCCGGCACTGCCCTAGGTTGGTACGGTGCAGAAAAGCCGCCTCTCGCTCGCATCGCTTGGCTCGGCGATCGCGCTTGCAACCGCAGCCATGGTCTTCGCGACCGCTGCCGCGGTGGCGGGGTCGCTCGCGGCCCAGAACCCGATAGACCCGCCCTCGGCCCAGCCGGCGGAGGATGCTCCGGCCGCGAACCCGGCGGACTCCATTCGCATCGTGGGTCCCGGCGGAGGCGGAATTGCGGTCGCCTCAGACCCCGGCCGGCCGGACGGCCCGGATCGCGTTCCCAAGAGGGCGGCGCCTCCGCCGCCCCCGGCTCCGGCGATCCCCCAGGGCGCAGAGGGCACGCAACCCGACCCGCCGACCGCAGCGCCCCGGCCGACTCCCGTAGCTGCAGCGCCGAAGCCACGCCCTTCCCCTGTGGTCGTGGCCCCGCCCGACCCGCCTCCCGCGAAACCTGCTCCGGTGGCGATTCCCGACGAGCCGGGCGCCGCGCTCAGCCCGGACGCGCCCCCCGCCTGAGCCGTGCCTAGAGCTCCACGAGGTCGATGACCTCGTGGCGGCCCTGGCCGGTGCCGACGAGCGCGACTGGCACCTTGGTGGCCGCGGCGATCAACGCGACGTAGTCGCGCGCCGCGGCGGGCAGCTCCTCGATGTCCTGTCTGCCGACGATTTCCTCGCTCCATCCGGGGATCTCGTCGTACACGGGAGTGCAGCCGTGGAAGACCGTCTGGTTCGCCGGTAGCTCGTGCAGCAGCTCGCCCTCTCGGGTGCGGTACGCGACGCACACGCTGAGGCGCTCGAATCCGGAGAGCACGTCGAGCTTCGTTAGGGCCAACTCCGTGATCCCCGAGATACGCACCGCGTAGCGGAGCGCGACCAGATCGAGCCAGCCGCACCGGCGCTGGCGGCCGGTCGTGGTGCCGAACTCGTTGCCGCGCTCGAGCATGCGCCTGCCGGCCTCGTCGTTGGCCTCCGTGGGGAAGGGGCCCTCTCCAACACGGGTCGTATAAGCCTTGCTCACCCCGAGAACGCGCTCCACGCGCGTGGGACCGAGCCCGAGCCCGGTACAGGCCGCTCCGGCGGTGGGGTTCGAGGAGGTGACGAAGGGATAGGTGCCATGATCGATGTCGAGCAGGGTCCCTTGGGCCCCTTCGAGCAGCACGTTCTCGCCGGCGTCGAGAGCGTCGTTGATGAGCAGCGACGTATCCGCGATGAAGGGGCAGAGCCGCTCCGCGTGGGTGAGGACCTCCTCGGCGACCGCTCGCGGGTCCATCGGCTCCAGCCCGTACACCTCAGTGAGCAGCACGTTCTTGAGCTCGAGGGCGATCTCGATCTTACGGGTGAGGATCTTCTCGTCGAGCAGGTCCTGGGCCCTGATGCCCTTGCGGGCCGCCTTGTCCTGATAGCAAGGGCCGATGCCACGTCCGGTGGTGCCGATCGAGAAGCGACCGAGCCGCATCTCGGACGCCCCGTCCAGACGCACGTGGTACGGCATGATCAGGTGTGCGTTGCCGCTCAGCCGTAGCGTGCTCATATCGATGCCGCGAGCCTCGAGACCGTTGATCTCCTCGTGGAGCACCCCGGGATCGACCACCGTCCCGTTGCCGATCACGCAGGTCGTGCCCGCATACAGGATCCCCGAGGGGATCAGATGGAGCTTGAAGGTCTCCTCGCCCGTGACGATTGTGTGGCCGGCGTTGTTGCCGCCCTGGAAGCGCGCCACGACATCGCTTCGCTCGGCCAGCAGGTCGACGACCTTCCCCTTGCCCTCATCGCCCCACTGCGCCCCGATGACCACCGTCGCGGGCATCAGCCTCTCGTCCGGCGGAAGCTACGCATCACGCGCAAGGTTTCCGAACTTCGCGTACGTACCGCGGAACGTGAGCCTCACTCGGTTCGTCGGCCCGTTGCGGTTCTTGACCAGGTTGATCTCTGCGATGCCCTGCTCCTCGGAGTCGGGGTTGTAGTAGTCGTCGCGGTAGATCATCAGGACCATGTCGGCGTCCTGCTCGATGGCGCCCGACTCGCGTAGGTCGCTCAGCAGCGGACGCTTGTCGGGACGGGCGTCCGGCGCGCGGTTCAGCTGCGAGAGGCAAATCACCGGCACCTCGAGATCGCGCGCCATCATCTTCAGCGCGCGTGAGATCGCCGACAGCTCCTGCACGCGGTTCTCGTCGCGGCGGGTGCGCGGGCCTTCCATCAGCTGGATGTAGTCGACGATCACGAGACTGAGGCTCTCGCGGCTCTTCAGCCGCCGGGCCTTGGTCCGCATCTCGGAGACCGTCATGCCCTCGGAATCGTCGACGAAGAGCTTGGCCTTCGACAAGCGGTCGGTCGCGTGGGTGAGACGGGTCCAATCGTCGGCGCTCAGCTGCCCGTTGCGCACCCGGGTCGCGCTTACCTCGCCGACGGAGCCAAGCATGCGGTGGATGATCTCGTCGGCGCTCATCTCCAGGCTGAAGATGGCGACGGTGCCCTCTTGCTTGAGGGAGACGTGCTCGGCGATGCCGAGTGCGAGCGCCGTCTTGCCCATGCTCGGGCGCGCCGCGACCACCACCAGGTTCGCCGGTCGCATCCCTCCAGTGAGCCGGTCGAAGTCCACGAAGCCCGTCGGCAGTCCGGTGATCTCGGAGCCGCGCTCGCTGGCCTCGGTGAGCCGCTCCATGCTCTCGATAACCAACTCGTGCGCTCCGCGGAAGTCGCCCCGGACGCGGGACTGGCTGAGCTCGTAGATGAGGTCTTCGGCCGACTGCAGCATTTGCGTGGTCTCGCCTTCGCGCTGGGCGACCAGGCCCTCGATGTGCTGGCCTACCTGCAGCAGGCGACGCTGGGTGGCGGTATCCCGCACGATGTCGGCGTAGGTCTTGAAGCTCGCGGAGATGTAGGGCGACTCCATGACGCCGAGCACGCCCATGCGTCCTCCCGCGCCCTCGAGGTCGCCCATCTTGGTCAGCTGCTCGATCACGGTGAGCGGCTCGACGGGCTGTCCGGTGTTGAACAGCTCCCCGATCGCCTCGTATATGCGGCGGTGGGCCTCCTTGTAGAAGTCACCGGCAGAGACCATCGCGGCGGTTTCGGCCGCGTTGGCAGGCGCCGACATCAGCGACGCCAGTAGCATCTCCTCGGCTTCGAGGTTCTGCGGGGGCGGTACCGGCTCAGCCATCGGCGGCGCGGCCCGTGGCCGGCTACTCGTCGTCGTGAAGGGGGCTGACGATGGTCTTGACTTCGGCAACCACGCCGGGCGTGAGCTCGACCCTCACCCCGTATGTGCCGACCGAGCGGATCGCAGGGTCGACGACGACCTTGTGCCGATCGACGCGGATCTCGCGCGCCTCAAAGATCGCGGCCGCGATGTCCTGAGAGGTGATGGAGCCGAACAGGCGACCGTCGCCGCCGGCCTTGGCCTTGAGCGTCAGCACCGTGCGGCCGAGGATCTCGGCGTTCTCGGCGGCCGCCGCCGCGGCCCGCGCCTCGGCTTCGCGCCGTTGGTCCTCGCGGCGCCGGACCTCCTCCACGCGACCCTCGGTCGCGATGTCCGCCAGCCCGCGCGGCAAGAGGTAGTTGCGCATGTACCCGCGCGAGACGTTCACCACGCTGCCCGCCTCGCCGAGCCCGCTCACGTCCTTGGTGAGGATCGCATCCATCGAAAGACCGTCCTAGAAGGGGATGTCGTCGTCCGCGGCCGGGGCCGAGCCGCTCATGTCCGAGGTGTCCACGGGGACGTCCGCGGCCTGGCCGGTCGCCGGAGCCTGGTCGCTCCAGCCAGAACCCGACTGGTAGCTGCCACCGTCTCCGCCGCCCTCACCCCGGCTGTCGAGAAAGAAGATGTCGCGTGCGCGCACCTCGACGCTCTGGCGCTTGCCGCCGTCCTGGGACTCCCACTCGCGCCAGCTCAACGCGCCGTCGACGCCGATGCGCCGGCCCTTGCTCATGTACTGCGAGACGCTTTCGGCCTGGCGGCCGAAGACGACCACATCGAAGAAGTTCGGGCGGTCTCCCCAGTTGCCGGAGTCGTCTCTGGAGCGCGAGTTCACTGCGATCCTGAGGTTGCAGAGCGGATCGCCGGAGGCGGTGTGCCGCAACTCCGGGTCGCGGGTGAGGCGCCCGATCAAGGTGACGCGGTTCAGATCGGCTGGCACGGAATCCTCCTGGGACGGCTAACGGCGCCCGCGCTGACGGCTCCTGCCGCCGCGCTGTGGCCGGCCTTCGCCCTCGGGCCGTTCGTCGACCGGCACGGGCGCTCCGTTGACGATCGCACGCTCGGCCTCGATCCGGGACAGACGGACCGTCGTGTGCCGCAGGGCGACATCGCGGCTGATGGAGAGCACCCGTCCCATCTCCTTGATGGCCGAGGCATTCGTGTCGCAGGTCAGGACCACGAACCGGGCCTCGGGCTGCTTATCGATGGCGTAGGCGATCTTGCGACGGCCCCAATCGTCCATGTGATGGATGATTCCGCCGTCCGCGCGCAGCAACTCCTGCACGCGCTCCAGCAGCTCTTGCTGGCGCTCCTCGGACGCGTCCGCGTTGAGGACGAGCATGATTTCGTATGAGGTGATCTCTGCCTCCGCTGGCTATGGGCCCGTAGGTGCGTCGTGCGCACTCGATTGTCGCGGCGTGTTCTACTCCGCGAGGCAAGGCAATATATCAACGGCACTCGTGACCGAATACCTGCCTAGTCTGCCGATTTTGAAGCGAATTCGACGCGCTCGTCATATCATCGAGCCGACCCCGCGAATGGAGCGACCATGATCGGTCTTGGCAGATGGATGGTGGCCGGCGCCGTGGCGCTCGGCGCCGGCGTCGTGGCCGCCGTGCTGAGCAAGCGCGCAGGCGGGGCAGATGAGCCCGGCCCACCCCGGTCGGCCATTGACGATCCTCCGCCGTTCGGGTCGGGCAGCGACGATCCCCAGGCTGCCCTCGACGCGGCGCGAGCACGCCTTCGGCAGCGCGCCGACGAGGTGAAGACGCAATTGGAGCGCCACTCGGATTGAGTGGGCGAGAGCAGGAGCCGGGCGGCCCTCCGGCTATGCGAGCGCCGGCGCGCCGCCGCGCGTAGCGCGACTGGCGACTGCCGCTGCCCACGCAGTCGCGACCCGGACGGTGAGCTGGCTCATGGCCGCCACCACCTCGTGACGCTGGCCCTCGGTCATGGGCTTGGGAGTTTCGCTCAGGGCGAGCTCCATCGCGCGCTCGAGCGCGAGGCTGCCGCCCAGCGTGACCTCGGCGGTGGATCCGGCGAGCCCATGCGCGCGACCGTAGGTCTCCGCGCGCTCCAAGGCCTCAGCGAGGCTGCCTGAATCGAGAGCGTCGGCCAATGCGTCGACCCACGCGCGAACGACATTGCGTCGCTCCGCGGGTGGGAGACGTCGATAGGCAACCTCAGCCGGACCTTCGACGAGTTCCTCAACGTGGTCGGAGACCCGGTCCGCGCGCGACCGGAGGGCCTCGGCGCTGTGGGGCTCCATCGGGACGACCGTGACGGCGCGCCGCGGGGTCCGCGCCGGGCGGGAGGGCTGCTGGGCCAGCCAGTCGCGAAGCACCTCGGGGTCGAAGCGGCGGTGGCCGCCGGCGGTCCTGAGATGGGGAATGCGCCCTTCGCTGGCCCAGAGCCGAAGGGTGCTCGGGCTGACGCCGAGTGCTCTGGCCGCCGCTGAGACCGACAGCCACGGCCCATCGCCGCGCCGGTTGGCCCCGCGGGCGGACTCGGTACTCATCGCAGCTCCTCGTCCTGCTGAACCTGCAGGCGGCGCTGCACACCATCGGCGTAGCCGGACGCGACGCGGACCACGATGCGGTCCAGGGCGCGCTGCAAGGCACGACGCTCAGCGTCGGTGCTGAGCTCCGCGGCCACCAAACGGTCGATGGCGCGGCGCAGTGAAAGCATCTCCGTGACGGGCAGCTCGCCGGGCTGGCCGGCGGCGCCGTGGCGGTAGCCCTCCCACTCGGCGTCGCGATAGGCGGCTGAGAGGTCTCCGCTGCTGAGGGCCTCTTCGAGCAGTCGGAGCGTCTCGCTGACTCGGCCGCGACGCGTGGCGCTCGGGCGTGAGGCCGAGCCCGCGCGGGCTCGGCCGAGCTCCTCCTCGAATGCGCTCAGCAGCTCATCGTGCTGATCCGCGATGCGCTCTGAGGCCTCGGCGAGCGACTCCATGCGGGTCGGCACCAGCTCGGTCGGCGCGGAGCGTGGCGCCGGCGGCCCGCCTCCCCGCTCATTAAGCCACTCGACGAGAGCGTTCAGCTCGAATCGACGGTGGCCACCCTCGGTGCGGTGGTGCGGGACCCATCCCTGGGCGGCCCAGGCCCGCAGCGAGGAGGGGCTGACCCCAAGCAATCGGGCGGCCGCGGAAACCGAAAGCAGCTCACGCTCATGCTGACCAGGGGGGGTGCGCTCAGAGATATCGGCCACTTTCACGCTCATCGCGTTCTTACTTCCATCTCATTCTACGAGACGGGACCGACGATTGGGAGACACCCGCAACATCGTGTTCGTCCCTGTGATGCTGATTGTTTCAGCGAATTCTCTCTCACCCAACCTCACCGCGAGGCGCCGTACCGGGAAAGCGTCCAAATTCGCTCATATCAAAGATTCACTTTCATAGTCTTCACAAAGAGAGCACCTGCCGGAGGTCGCTCGAGCGGCTTCGCCTTATCCGACTCAGCTGCTGAGACGGCCCTTGCTCTTCACGGCCGAGTGCTGCGCGCGGCGCGCGGCGGTCTCTTCCAAGATGTTTCTCTCCGCGTCCGTCAAATCCTTGCCCACGGGAGCCGCAGGCGGGCCGAGCACCGCTGTCAGCCACTCGTCCAGGGCGTAGGACGGAGCCGCGCCGGGGCGGGTGGCGACCGTCCGCCCGTCGCGGAGCAGGAAGAGCGCAGGGGCGCTTGCGCGACTGACGCGTATCTCTCGGGGCCACAGCTCGGTCTCGCGCAGAGCCCAGTCCTCCGGCGTCGCCAGCACGATGGATTCCACCACCACGCCGGGGCGGCTCGCGGCGATGGTCGGCAGGCTCGCCGCCAGCAGCGCGCTGGCGGGGCACTTCGGGATTCCGATGCCGAGCAGGCCGTG
>JAOTZF010000208.1 GCA_029861485.1 Thermoleophilia bacterium
CGGCCGCCTTCTTGGTCGTGCGCCGCCGCCGTTTGGGCTTCTCCTCCTCGGCAGCCGGCTCGGCAGCCTCCTCGGCTTCGCCGGCCGGAGTCTCGGTGGACTCCTGGCCATCCGCGGTGGCCGTCGCGCGGCGGCGGACCCTGCGCCGTCGCCGGCCCGCGGCCGACTCGTCGGTCTCGGCAGCTTCCTCGGGCGCAGGTGCGTCAGCCGCCTCTTCGGTCGGCGTCGCCTTACCCTCCTCGACCGCCTCGGTGGTCGTTGTGCGACGTCGGCGTCGGCGACCACGCGCCGAGCCTTCCTGATCGGCGGCCTCGGGTGCGCCATCGGAGTCGCTGGCCTCGACGAGGTCGGAGTCCTCGCCGACATCCCCGGTCAGCTCCGGCGACATCATCACCATGTGCTCGTAGGAGATCGGCTGGTCGATCGGCGGCAGGCCCTCGAGCGGGTCCACCTTCGGCTCGTCCTGGTCCTTGACCACGTACTCGAAGACCTCGGCGTCGTCGCGCGACGCGTCTTCGACGGTGGTCGCGCGACCGCGCCGGCTCCCCCTGCGACCCCGCCGCCGCCGACCATTGCCTTCGGACTTCGGTTTGTCGGCGTCTGAGCGGCTCGGGCGATGGTCCTCGCCCAGCGAGACCTGGTACGTGCCGCTTCTCGGATCCTTCTCGAGCCGCACGATGCCCTTCTCGCCCGCGTCCTCCAGGAAGCGGGTAAAGGTCGTGAAGCCGAGATCGCTTTCGTCGAAGGCCGGCGCCTTGCGGCGCATCGAGTCCTTGACGACGCTGGCGAGCGCGGCGTCGGTTCCTTCGCGCTGCAGCGAGGCCAGTGTGTCCTTGAGCAGCTCGATGGGGTCGAGCTTGCCGCCGCGGCGCTTCACGCCGGACGCCGACAGCTTGTCGTAGAAGATGAACTCGTCGCAGTTGGCGATCAGCAGGTCGCTCGCGGACTCACGGTTGCCAACCCCGATGACGCGCTTATTGAGCTCGCGCAGCTTTCCCACGAGCGGCGTGAAATCGCTGTCGCCGCTGACCAGCACGAAGTTGTCGAGGTGGACGCGCGAGTAGACGAGCTCCATTGCGTCGACGGCCATCTTGATGTCGGCGCGGTTCTTGGCCCCTTCTCGGGCCGAGGGCATCTCGATCAGCTCGAGGCCCGCGTTGATCAGGCTGTGTCGAGCGTCGCGATAGCGGCTCCAGTCCGCGTAGGCGCGCTTCACGAGTACTCGCCCCTTGTCGGCGAGTCGGTTGAGAACGATGTCGATCGCGAAATCGTCGCGGCCCTTGGCTCCAGGGCGCGCCATGTTTTCGTAATCGACCAGAACGGCAAGAGCCGGCTCTCGGTCGGGCACGGATTCCTCCGGTGTGTTTGTCGGTGGGGCCGCCCGTGGGCAGCCGTTCATGCGGTGTGCGGAACCTCGCGGGATTCCCACCTGCCATCCGCCCGTAGGCAGACAGCCACAGAAGATTAGCAGGGGCTTCGCTAGCTCGCGATCTCGCGGTGACCGATGACAACATGAGCGGCAATCGTGGTGGCGACGCCGAACAGGGCCAACACCACCACATCCCGGGCGTCCAGCTCGCCGCGCGACAGGATCACCCCGGGGTCGTAGTAGTGGAACAGCGACAACGGCCCCAGCGGCTCGGCGATCTTCCACACCTGAGCCAGGTAGTTCAGTGCGTACAACACCATCGTGATCCCGGCGGCCCATCCAATCGCCCGCGCGCCCGACCGGATCACCGCGGAGCACAACAGGGCGATTCCCCCGATTGAGAAGAAAGTCAGGAGCGTTCCGACGCCGACCTTCGCAAGGTCCGCGAGCGCAATCGAGCCAAGGTCCTCGACGACGAGGATCGAGACCAGCGCCCCGGCCGTTGCGGCAAGGCCGACCAGCAGGAGGGAGAGGCCCGTGG
Source organism: Thermoleophilia bacterium (assembly GCA_029861485.1). Lineage (GTDB taxonomy): Bacteria > Actinomycetota > Thermoleophilia > Miltoncostaeales > Miltoncostaeaceae > CAMYIK01. The sequence continues at coordinate 1,911 of JAOTZF010000208.1, forward strand.
CGATCGAATGGGCGGCAAGCCACGCGCGCCGCGAAAGGTTGCGGGAGAGGATCAGCTCTGCCAGGCCACTATCGAGGTCGCGAGCCGGCGCGGTCGCGAGCGAGATGGCGATGGCCCCCTGAATCACCAGCGGCACGGGGTGGATGAAGGTCGAGCCAAGGTAGCCGCCGGGGCTCCCGATGTCGGAGGCTCCCGAGAGGGCCTTCAGCGCCGGCGGCAGGGACTCATACAGCTCTCTGACTGTGTTCTGGTCGACCGCTGCGTATGACAAGCCGACCAGGAACATGAACACGGCAACCCCGATGCTCAGGCTGATCAACCGCCCTCGCGCTCGAAGCAGCGCCAGCGTCAGCACGGGGATCACCGCGGGCCCTCGCCGGTGTAGGTGCTCCGGAAGAGATCCTCGAGTCGCGGCGGCTCGATGGTGATGTCCTCGAGTGGCAACTCGATCAAACGGGCCAGCAGGGGCGCGGGGCTCCCGTGGATGCGAAACCGGTGTCGTCTGTCGTCGATCTCGAGACCCTCGATACCCTCGACGAGGTAGTGCCGAGGTTCGACCTCGCGCTCGAATATCAGCGTGCAGACCCGGCCGCCCGAGCGGCGCAGCGTCTCCACCTCCACCACCTCGATCAGGCGCCCGTCGCGGATCATCCCCACCCTCTGGCAGAGCTCTTCGACCTCGCTCAGAACGTGGCTGCTGAAGAACAGGGTCCGGCCGAGGTCCGAACGCCGACGCAGCCACGCGATGAGCTTCTCTTGGACCACCGGGTCGAGTCCGCCGGTCGGCTCGTCGAGGATGACCAGCGGCGGGTCGTGTTGCAGGGCGGCGATCAGCCCGAGCTTCTGCTTCATC
>JAOTZF010000209.1 GCA_029861485.1 Thermoleophilia bacterium
CTGATTTCATCGCGTCCAACGACTTGGCGGGCTCGCTCGCGATGGTGAGCGGCGACGCGCACATGGTGGCCATCGACGACGGCTCCAACAGCGGCTACAGCAGCCTGGGCCCGGCCGGTTTCCCCGTGTTGCACGCGGCGGCACTCGATCGCCCCGGTTCGGAGAAGGGTGGCCCGTACAGCCACGGCGCATATCCCGGCGGCGGTTAGTTCGGCTTGATCGAGATCACCGACGACGGCACGACCCTGGTGGCACGTCTTTCCGGTCGAAACTGGCGCGACGAGGTGCTCGCCGACCTCGAGATGACGGTCTGATCGGCTCCGCGGTGGCCAGCCTGGCCGGCCCCAGGCCGAGGCGCGGCGTGACCTGAGTGCCCACGCGCTGAGAGGCGGTCAGCGCACCAGCAGCTGGCAGCCGATGTTCCAGCGTCTGATGACGCGGTTCTCGCGCTCCCAGCCGAGCTCCGACACGGTCGCCGTGTCGAGCCTGAGGCGGGAACCCGCGGTAGCGGCGAGCTCCAGCCAGCGTGCTGCCAGGATCCGAAGGAGGTGCCCGTGCGCGGAAAGCAGCACCGCGCCGCTCGCCTCGAGCACTCGCTCGATGACCGCATCGGCTCGGGCGCCGACCTGCTCGACGCTTTCGCCGTCGTGGATCTCGTGCGTCCAGACCGACCAGTCGGGGATGGTCTGCCGGGTCTGCGCGGTGGTGATGCCTTCGTAGGCGCCGTAGTCCCACTCCATGAGGTCCGGGAGGTCGATTGCGACATCGCCGAGCCCGGCGAGGGCGATCGTGTCGCGCGCCCGCGAGAGCGGACTGGTGAAGACCGCGGCGAACCGCTCACCGGCCAAGGCCCTACCAAGCAGCAGCGCTTCTTCGCGGCCCACCTTCGTCAGCGGTACGTCCGTGCGGCCCGTGTGCTTGCCCGCTGCGCTCCACGCGGTCGCACCGTGGCGGACGAGCACGACTCGCTCAACCATCTGGACCCTCCCCGTCCGCGGTGCCGCCGCGGTCTGGCGGCCCGTTGGGCCGGAGGCTACGTCCTGAGCGGAATCTGCGTTGCTCTTCCCTACGGATGAGGCCAAGCCTCCGCTTCGCCGATGGACCTCTGCGGTGGCTCAGCCATTATGGGGCAATGAGCTCGGCGCAGACCGCTTCGACCACTGATGACATGGCGACAGGCGACGCGCTGGTACATGCGCGGGGTCTCGTGCGCCGCTTTGGCGCCGTCACGGCCCTGGACGTCGACGAGATGGTCATTCCCAAGGGGATCACCGGCATGATCGGGCCCAATGGCGCCGGGAAGACCACCTTGCTCGGTCTGATGCTCGGTCTTCATGCGGCCGATGCCGGGGAGATCTCGGTGCTTGGGCTCGATCCGGTGAGGGCGGGGCCGGAAGTGCGCTCCCGGATCGGCTACGCGCCGGAGCACCGGCGCTTGCCCGAGGACATCAAGGCCGTCGACTTCGTGCGCCACATCGCCGAGGTGCACGGCATACCGCCGACGCCTGCCAAGACCCGCGCGAGTGATGCGCTCTGGCTCGTGGGGCTCGGTGAGGAGCGAGGCCGACCGCTCGGCACCCTCTCGACCGGCCAGCTTCAGCGCGTGAAGCTCGCTCAGGCGATCGTGCACGACCCGCGTCTGGTCCTACTCGATGAGCCCACCGATGGCCTTGATCCCTCGCAACGCGATTCGATGTTGAGCCTGATCCACCGCGTGGGTACCGAGTTCGGGATGAGCGTGGTGCTGTCGTCGCACGTTCTCGAGGAGGTCGAGCGCATCTGCGAGGGCATCGTCGTGCTGGCGGAGGGTCGGCTCGTAGCCCAAGGGGGAATGGCCGAGCTCACGGGCGCGCTCGGGGGAATCGAGCTGGACTGCGGTGATGCGCCGAGGGCTCGCGTGGCCCTCGAGCGCGCAGGGGTTCGCGTGGATGAGGGGGACCGCCACGGCGTGCTGCTGGTCGCCGGCGACCCGGATCAGCTGAGCAGGCAGATACGCGACGTGCTCGCCGCCGAGCATGTCGCTTTGCGGCGCCTTCAACCGCGCACCGCGCACCTCGCGGACGTATTCCTGGACATGGTGGAATGAGCACCGAGAGCGACGCGCGCATCTACGACCGCGGCTACCGTCCTTATGACGGCCCCCGCAGCGGCGTCCAGGGAGCCGTCCGAAGCGTTGGCCTTCAGAGCCTGCGGCGGGCCCTCGGCCTCAGGCGGCCGCTTTGGGCCAAGCTGCCGCCGGCGCTGATCATCGGACTCGCCTTCATTCCCGCGCTGGTCTACGTCGGTATCGGCGCGATCCTCTCGGACATCGACGCGGACGTCATCCCGGCCTACTCCGACTACTACGCCGTGCTCGCTGCTGCGCTGCTGCTGTTTGTCGCGTGGACCGCCCCGGAGATCCTCTGTCCCGATCGGCGGACCGGGATGCTGGGCCTCTACTTCGCGTCACCTCTGAGTCGATCGACGTACCTGCTCGCGAAGTTCTCGGCAATCGGGGCCGTACTGCTTGCGATCACGCTCGGTCCAGTGGTCTTCCTGGCGATCGCTCGCGGACTGATCGGCGATGGGCCCGGAGTCGGCGACCTGCCGCTGCTCGCGCTACGGATGATCGTGACGGGCGTCGTGCTCGCGCTGCTCTACGGGCTACTCGGCGCCGCGATCTCCGCGCTGATTGACCGGCGCGCCATTGCGACCGCCGCCGTGATCCTCTTCGTGCTCGCGGTGGGAGCAGCGACGTCAACCATGATCCGCGT
>JAOTZF010000038.1 GCA_029861485.1 Thermoleophilia bacterium
GAGTGCGACGACGATGCCCGCAGCGACGATGGCGCTGAGGACGGGAATGAGGGTCGTGGTCATCGGCGTGAGCGCGTTGCGCCCGCGTTGATCTTAGGCTTCCCCGTCCGACAGCATCAATGGGCCGGTCATCCCGAACGACCACGCGAGCGGTCCGCCTGGATCACTGACGCGGCGAGGCGCAGCTCGAGCGCTGGGGAAGGGCGAGGTCACGATCCTTCAAGATGACGCTGATCCCCGCCCGGTTCGCGTCTTCGCAAAAGGCAGAGATCGAGCTGACCCTGTCGGTGTACTCGGCGGCCAGGATCGCTTTGCCCCGGCCGGCGATCGGCGCCAGCCGATCACACCATCGGTCGGCGAAGCAATCTTCGACGATGGCGAAATCGACCGGGACGTCGGCGAGCTCCGGAGTGTTCTTCAGCGCGATGGACATGCCGCGAGAGTGAGCCTTCTCGATGAGCCATTCAAGGTACCGGCGAGCGTCAGCCTGCCTCAGCGCGAACCCGGTCGGCTCGGTGAAGCTGTCGATCACGTCCGGCTCGACCGCATCGAACCCTGCATCCCGGCAGCGGTCGAGTCGAGCCTCCATGATGGGCCCGACGTCCTCCAGGCGCCGGTAGTCGACGAATTGCTCGTCTGGCCAGAGGCTCCAGGTGCGCCCGACCACGTGGGGCGGGAAATCCTCGGCATCCTCGCGCCACGACTCGCGGGTTCCGGCGCTGAAGTAGCAGATCAGGCGCGCACCCCGTGATCTCAGCGCAGTGATGCTCGATCTCGGCGCGCCCATGTCGAGCCCCCAGACCGGCACCTGCTGCGTCGTGTCGAGCTCGCCCTGGAGTTGCCATTGCCAGTCGATGCCTGGCGCGGGGACCCACCGCGCCTGCTCAGCCTCCGGGCCGCACGCCGACACGATGATCACGCCCAGCAGCGCAGCTGTCAGGCGGCCGAGGCGGATGCGCAGGCGTCGACGGTCCACGCCGCGATGCTAGGGACTGCCCCTCCCGCTATCGTGCCCGGCCGGTCCCACCGTCGCCCCAGGGAAGTCGATGGAACGCTTTGGATTCGTCGGGCTGCCCAACGCGGGCAAGTCCTCCCTCTACAACGCCCTCGCCGGGGGCGGTGCCCTCGCTGCTCCATATGCCTTCGCGACGACCGATCCGAACGTCGGCGTGGCGATCGTGCCCGACCCCCGCCTGGATCAGCTCGCCGAGATGAGCGGCTCCGCCAAGAAACTCAACGCGCGGGTGGAGTTCACGGACATCGGTGGCCTGGTCGAGGGGGCGAGTAAGGGTGAGGGCCTCGGCAATCAGTTCCTCGCCGGTATCCGGGAGGTGGACGCGATCGTCTTCGTGCTGCGGGCGTTCGACAACCAGGACGTGCCCGGCCCCTTCGAGCCCCTGGAGCACCTGCGGGTGGTGGAGATCGAGCTGGCGCTCGCCGATCTCGAGGCCGCCGAGCGCCACCACGCAAAGCAGGTCAAGGCGGCGCGGGGCGACACGACCCTGGGAGCGCTCGTGGCAGCGTTGGAGCGCGCAGTGGAGTTGCTCGCGGAGGGCACCCCCTTGTACCGCGGTGACCTGGATGAGGAGACCCGCGAGGCGCTGAGACCGTTCTTCTTTCTCACCAACAAGCCCGTGCTCGGCGTGGTCAACCTGGGCGAGGAGCAGCTCGAGGACGCCGAGGCCATCGTCGCGCCCGTCGCGCACGAGCTGGCGGGCGCCCAGATCGTGCCGATGTGCGTGCAACTCGAAGCCGAGGCGGCCCTGCTTCCCGCGTCAGAGCGCGCCGAGCTACTCGAGGGGCTCGGACTCGGAGAGGGGGCCCTGGCGACGTTCGTGAACGCGGCGTACCGGCTCATGGGCCTGCGGACGTTCTTCACCACCGGCGAGAAGGAGAGCCGGGCCTGGACCTTCAGCGCCGGTGCCAGCGCGCCGGAGTGCGCTGGGGTGATCCACACCGACTTCCAGCGCGGGTTCATCCGGGCCGAGACCATCTTCTGGAAGGACCTGGTGGCCAAAGGATCGTGGGCGGCGGCTCGGTCGGAGGGCCTCGTCAGGAGCGAAGGCAAGGACTACCGCCCCGTGGACGGCGACGTGATGGAGTTCCGCTTCAACGTGTAGTCCACAAAGGGGCGCGTTCTTCAAGAGGCAAATCCGTGGGTGCGGTCAATGCCACCTGACGGGCGCTTCCTGGTGACGGGTGACCACCTGCGCCACGGGATGACGCTGATCAGGCCCAGCGGAGCACGCTACTCGCCGCAGAGGCTGCCGAAAGGCATCCAATTCACGACCGGGCGCAGGTGGGGCCTCCTCGAGCTCGCCGGTCCGGCCCCGGCACGTGGCGTGTCGAAATCAACGCGACCGGCGTCAAGAAGGGCACGACCGACACGGTCGTCGCCCGAGCCAACGTGGACCGCTGCGGACCGACGAGCGAGTTCTTGCTCGACGACTGAGGCGGTACCAGGCCCCCTGCAGCCGGGGCTGGTTGCTATCTCTGTCAGCTTGGTGCCGCCCGCCCTGCTCGGCGACGATGCAGATGGCCGGCGAGGCGGAGAGAGATCACCCGCGGAAGCGGACGCGCCACCTGACTGAGCATGGACACGGGACCCACGCCCACCCGCCCACGGCCCCGCCGTAGACCCTCCCAGGTGCGCTCGACGACCCGCTCGGCACGGCTGTAGGGAACGGGCCAGCTCAGCGCGCCCGCGGCCGAATCGCCGAACTCGGTCCGCACCGGCCCGGGAGACACCGCGATCGCGCGGACTCCCGTGCCGCGCAGCTCCTCGGCGAGCGCCTCGGTGAAGTGCAGTCCGAATGCCTTGCTGGCCGCGTAGGTGCTCATGAAGGGGATCGGCTGGTCGGCGGCGGCGGAGCTGACCACGACCACCGCGCCCCGGCCGCGTCGAACCATGCCCGGCAACACATGGCAGGCCAGATCGACGACGGCAACGCAGTTGAGCCGCACCATGTCCGCCTGCCCGCGTCGATCGGCCTCGGCGACCGGACCGAGCGAACCGAACCCCGCGTTGAGCACCGCGACGTCGACGCCCGTCGGGCCGATTGCGTCCCGGCACGCCTGTAGGCCGCTCGCCTTCGACAGGTCGGCGACGATGAAACGCGGCGCGCGCGGCCCTCGGTCGTTGAGGGCGGAAACGAGCTCGCGCAGGCGCCGCTCACGGCGCGCGACCGCGATCACCTCGTACCCTCGCTGCGCGAGGCTCTCCGCGTAGGCCCGGCCGATACCGGAGGACGCCCCGGTGACGAGAGCCGCTCCTGGTGGAGGCCCGATCGGCACGGGCCGAGCCTACCGAGCGGCGGCGCTAGCGGCCGATCAACCGCGGGAGGGCACGGATGCGGTCCTTTACCTTGCTGCCCCCGGCGGTCTTCAAGGCAAAGCCGCGCCACCCGTCCTTGAGCTCCAACGCGACCCGCGGGATCTCGAGCGGCGCCTTCCAGGCGTCCTCGGCCCGCACTGGGCCGTGGGTCATGGTGAAGGCCAATCGCACGTCGGCGTCCCTCAACGCGTCGATCTCCGACTGGCGGTAGTCGCCACTGCGGCCATTGGGGAACGCGAAGGCGCGAATCGGCCGCCCCATCCGCTCGGAGACCATGGCCACCGAGGCGTGGATCTGGGCTCGGGCGTCATCGGGGGTCTCGGACGAGAGCACCGGGTGATCGACGGTGTGCGGTTGGACCGCGATCCCGTGACGGGCCATCTCCCGCGCATGCGACCACGACATGAAGTCCGGGCGGTTCCTGTTCGGACGCTCGACTCCCAGGGCGCTCTCGATCTCGTCGATCAACGGCTCCCTGATTCTGAAGGAGCGCCTCTTCAACGTATCGCTCAGCAAGGACCACACGCAATTGCGCATCTGCGGCCGATCCAGGCGAACACGGCCCACCTCGGGCAGGGTTGCCCGAGGCAGGCGCGTCATACGCACGGCGTGCCAGACCCGGTCCCACCACGCCATACGCGTGGTCCCCACGAGCCCCGTCGCGACAAAGAGCACGGCAGGAAGCCCGCGCTCCTCGAGGATGGGCAGTGCGATCTCGTAGTTGTCGCGGTAGCCGTCGTCAAAGGTGATCAACACGGGCCGCGGAGGCAGGCGCCGTCCGTCGACCACGAAGTCGGCAAGCCGATCGAGATCGATCGGCGTGTACCACTGCCGCACGTGGTCCATCTGGCGGGCGAAGCCCTGGGGGCTGGCGCTGACCACGCCGGGAGCACTGGCGCTCGCGGCATTCGCCTCGGCGATGCGGTGGTAGGCCAGCACCGTGAGGCGGTCATAGCCCCACGTCATGTCGGCGAAGCGCGAGAGCAACGACGAGGGCAAAGCGCGCGTCGCTGGCGCTGCCGCCCGCGGGGTCTCGCGTCCACCGGTCCGGGGCGCCGGCGTCTGTTGAAGCTCAGATGGTCGCCTTGGGGGTGTGCGGCGCGCGGTTGCCAGGGTCTTCCTCCTGCGGGGGGTGCGCTGCGCTCCGAGCTTTCCATCGGCACCCACTGTCGGACGACCAGACTGGGTGCGTCGCGCCACGAAGTTTCGCTGCTCCGAGCGGCCAACGACCTCGACTTTCGTCTACGTGCGGCGATCCTATCGTCGTTTTGGGCATGCAGCGGGCCTGGGCGGCGGCTCGCCCGGGAGAGCTCGTCCGCGCACGCGTCCCACGGCCAAGCTGTCGAGAGATCGTTGTGTGGGTAAACCGGCTACTGGGCCCGTCCGAGCATGCGCTCGATCTCGGCCTCCCAAGCCGCGTACACCGCGTCGTACTGATCGACGACGGTGATGTAGCCGACCATGCCGAGGGCCTCGTGGCCGGGCAGGTTGCACCAGATCTTGTTCTGTCCCGGGGCCAGCGCCGCCGCCAGATCGCCCCGAGCGCCTGGACCGAGATCGATCTTCCGCACCTGCCCCTGGGCGTCCAGCACGGCGAAGTCGTGGTCGTCCTCGCCGCGGTTGAAGATGCTGAAGTTGACTTGCCCGGTCGGATCGGCCGCGACGGTGACCCGCGAGGGCGTGACCGACCATTCGTCTTCGTCGACCTGCAAGCCGGTCGGCACGCGCTCCGGCGCAGGTTCGAACAGCCGGTGCACCTTCGCCGCGGCGAGGCTCGCAGACCCGAGCATCGCCACGACGAGAGCGCTCGCGACAAGGGCGTAAAGGCCCCTCCGCCTCATCCGATGATCGGCCTTGCCGTGGCTGCTGGCCTACCCGGAAGCACTGCGTTGGCATCTCCGCCCAACCACTCGCTGATGACCTGAGCGTAGATCTGCCGAGGGTCGTTGGCCGCCCGGAGGTCGTCTCCGCGGCGCGCCCGCTGCCCGGGTGCGATTCCCGGCCAGTCACCGGCGAGCCCGCCGTTGACCCGCGAGCCCATCAGCATCATCGGGCCGGCGGTGCCGTGATCGGTGCCGTTGTCGTTCTGCTCCACTCGGCGCCCGAACTCGGTGAAGATCAGCGTGATGACCTTCGTCTCCACGCCGCGCGCCACCAGATCGGCCCGGAACGCCGCCAGGGCGTGCGACAGCGTGGTGAGCTGCGGATCCATGCTGTTGAGGATGTTCGCGTGGTTGTCGAACGAGCCCCAGTCGATGGTGACGATCCGGGTGCCGAGGCCTGCGCCGATGAGAGTGGCGGCCAGCTGCAGACGGGTCGAGAGCGAGCTTTGCGGATACCCTGCACCGGCCGGCGCGTTCTCGAGCGTCTTCAGCGACCGAGCGACCCGAACCGTGCGGTTGTAGGCCTCGCGGGCGTGGTTGAGCTGCTCGTTCTTCTTTGCCGCCTTGACCGACGAGACGCTGCCCATGACCTCGGTCGCGTCCGTCTCGCCTGAGTTCGAGACGCTGAACTCCACGCCGTTGAGGTTTCTGACGGCGCTGACCGGGGCCCGCTTGGTGCGAATCTGCTTCGACAGATTCGAGCTCAGCGAGATGGCCTGAAGCGGGTTGGCCTTCGACCCATAGAGGTCGAGCCAGCGCCCGAGCCAGCCGGTCTCGGTCTCGTCGTCGGTCGTGCCTCGGAACCAGTAGTCGCGGCTGTCGAAGTGCGACCGGCTCGAGTTCTGGAAGAAGTTCACCGCCGGCCACAACGCCATGTCGGCTCCGGCGCCGGAGCCGTTGCCCCAGATGGTGTCAAAGCCAACCGTCTGCTCGTTGTTGCCGACACCGGAAACGCCGACGTTCGCAAAGCCGAACTGACCGCCGGTGCCGGGCATGACGGTGGTGCCGACCTGGTTGGCGGCGCTTGCCCCGAGAGCGCGTCCCACGTTGGGCCGGGCCGTGGAGTAGTGGCCGAAGTCCGGGTTGGCGATCGGCACGAAGTTCTGCATGCCGTCGAAGCCACCGTTGAGGTAGAGGCACACCAGCACCGAGCCGGGCTCGGCGGCCTCCGCCTTGGCGGCCTCGAAGGCCTCGGTCCAGTCGATCTTGCTGGCCCCGTAGACCGCGGCCATACCCAGCGCACCGTTCGTGATGAAGCTACGCCGGTCGTGCCGCTTGACCCGCGGCACGCCGTCCTCGAAGCCATTGATCGCCTCGATGGGAATAGGCATGTGGTCTACCGGCTCGACATCGAGCGCGGCGCTGTCGCTACGGGCGCAGTCGGCGCAGATGACCGCCTCGGCAAATCCGGGATCGACGACGTGCTCGGCGTCGTGGTCGGTGTGAAGGTCCTTGCGATCCATGTCACATCACCTGTCCGTCGGGGCCGCCGACCATGAAGGTGCGCAGCACTCTCTGGCGGGCAATCCGGTCGTCCTCGTTGTCAGCCGGTGCGTTCTTCGAGAAGAAGAGCAACGCGCTCCGGGTCTTGGGGGCGAGCCACGGCCGCCCGACCGCGTTCCACGCGTTGGTGAACGCAGCTGTGTGGCTTTCGCTGCTGCCGGGGTCCTTGATCTCGTAGGCGTCGTCGTTGACCAACGCGTTGGCGAAATCGAACCGCGCCAGAGCGGTGTTGGTGTTCAGCCAGGAGAGGCCGCCCTCCCAACCCGCGACGGTAGGCGGGAAGTACGGCTCCTGCCCCTGCTCATCGAGGGCGTTACTCAGTTGGCTGCTGGTGATGCCGCGGCCGAGGGCGCGCATCGCGCCGACGGAGTAGACGATCGGCGGCTTGATCATGTCGGGCTCGACGTTGGCGAACATCGCCGGGTCCGTGAGGATCTTCCGGATGACCGGCCGGATCTGCGTGCCACCCTTCTTGTAGGTCCGGATCAGATCGGTGACGGTGGCCTTGTCCGGCGGCAGGGTGATGAACTCGTTCCAGAGCTTGGTCACGATGAAGTACGGGTGGCTCCAGTGGGCGAGCACGGCGTCCACGCCGTCACGGTGCCTGAAGGCCGCCTTCTTGCCGAAGATCGACTTCTTGGTGTCGTCCCAGCGGTCCTCGTTGAAGATCGCCTTGACGTTGTCCGGATCGTCATCCTCGATCTCCCAGCCGGTGAAGGCGCGGGAGATCTCCTTGATGTCATTCTCGCCGTACGTGGTCCGTCCGAGCCGATCGAGGATTCCTATGGCGAACAGCTCACAGATCTCTCGGCCGTAGTTCTCGTTCGGCTCGTCCTTGGTGCTCTGCTCGCCGTTGAGAAAGCGAAGCATCGCGGGGCCCTCGCCGACCTCGTACAGCAGGTCGCGGAACTTCGCCGCAGGGTTGGCGACGAGATCGCTGTACTTGCGGAAGAGGTCGATCTGCTGCTGCATCAACTGCGGCGGGCTGACCTCGCTGCGCTGCGTGGCGAAGTGGTTGTGCCAGAAGAACGCCATCCGCTCGGCGAAGGGGTTCTTCAGGCGGATCATCTTGTCGCACCACTCGAGGACGAGATCAGTGTCGTCCTCCGTGGGGTCGAGCGGAGTCCGCGGATCGTCGTCCCGCTCCTGCTTGTAGGGCGCCGCGCCCCGCAGGCCTCCCTGTGGGGTCGTCAGGAGCTCGTCGACGAAGTCCTGCACGCTCCGGCCGATCCACTTCTTGCGGTCGGCGTTCGACGGGCCGAAGCCCGTCCGCCACATCATGCGGTCGACCATGACCTTGTTCATGCGCTTCTGCGGCCCCGCAGCCAGCGGACGGCGCAGGCGTCGACGACGCGCCCCTCGAAGCACGCGTGTGCTCATTTGGCCCTCTTTCTCAACATGGCCCGGAAGGTGCGGGTGGTCCGCTTGTTCTGCCGGACTCTGAAGTCACCGTTCCGCTCCTTGACGTCGTACCAAACGACGCCTTGAAGCAGGGGGAGTTTCGACTGGAGCTTCCCGAGACGGGAGATCCAGAGCGCTTTGTTGCCGCCCTTGTTCGTCGAGGCCGTCTCTGCGATCCAGAACGGCTTCGCCGCGAGGGCGCTGATGTCGCGGTAGGCGACCCGGAACAGATCGTAGGGCTCGGCCCAGGACAGCGATCGAACGGTGCCGAAGTTGTAGCCACTGACGCCGGCCACGTCGACGTACTTCCGACCCGGGAAGTAGTTGGCGATCGTGTTGGTCGGCCTCTCCGGGAAGCTGCGGACATACGGCGCCCACATGATCCTCACCCGCTTGCCGCCGCCCTTCTTGAGCCGAGCACGGACGCGCTTGAAGGCCGCCTTGTACTTCTTCGCGTTGTTCTTGTTGACCGTGCCCGACCACGGGTACCAGGGAGTGTTCATCTCCGGCATCGGCCGGATGATCGGCGCGATCTTGAGCTTCTTGGTCTCCTTGCCGAGCTTGATCAGGCGCTTGTCCTCGGAGCCCCTTGCGATCTTGGCCAGACGGAAGCGCGGCTGGACGCGCTTGGCCTTCCCGTTGTCGGGCATCCACGTGATCATCAGCTGGATGCGGTTGCGGTTGGCCCAGCGGATCAGCGAGGGGTTGAGCGACTTCCCCGTACTCAAGTAGACGCTCACCACCCGGACCCGATTGCCAACGGCCTTCCGCAGGCCGGGCGTCTTCTGGACCGGGCTGTCTTGATAGACGCCCACTTTGATGCGCTTCGCCTCCGCTCGGTCGGCGTCCGCAGCCTGAGCAAAGGTCAGCGCAACCGCGGCGCCGAGAGCTACTGCAAGTGCGCGGCGGGGGGCGTGGGCCCGTCGCGGCCGGAGCTGCTCGGTCGTCGTCATTGGCGGGACGCTAGAGGTACCCGTGAGCGATCCCGAGCGTGGACAGGAACGCTCAACCCTTTGCCCACAAAGCTCACATAAACCGCGAGACAGGTCGGTAGCTCCCGTAACGGGGGCGTCATCGCCCGAATTTGCGCCTTTACGCCACGTTCGCGATGGCCGAGATGCCCAGGGACCCGGATGGGCTTACCGGCCTCCTACTCCCTTCTCACGAACTCGTTACGCGTGCGCCCAAGGCAAGGGGCCGCGTAGGATCCGGGTGACGCACTCCGGAAAGGCCTGAATGCCCGAACCAAGCTCCGAGCCCTCACCCGTCGAGCGCTGGAGCGCGATCGCCGAAGGCGAACTGCGCAACCGCCGCCTTGACGAGTTGACAGTCGGTACGCCGGAGGGCATCGACATCCGCCCGCTGTACACAGCGGAGGATCTCGAGGAGCTCGAGGCCGTCGGGACACTGCCCGGACTGCCTCCGTACATGCGCGGCCCCCGGGCCACGATGTACGCCAATCGCCCGTGGACCATCCGCCAGTACGCCGGCTATTCCACGGCGGAGGAGAGCAACGCCTTCTACCGGCGTAATCTCGGGGCCGGCCAGCGCGGCCTGTCGGTGGCCTTCGATCTGGCGACCCATCGAGGATACGACAGCGACCACCCGCGGGTGGTCGGCGACGTCGGCAAAGCCGGCGTGGCGATCGACACGGTCGAGGACATGAAGATCCTCTTCGACCAGATCCCGCTGGATCAGATGTCGGTCTCGATGACCATGAACGGCGCTGTGCTGCCGGTGATGGCGTTCTACGTGGTCGCCGCGGAGGAGCAGGGCGTGAGCCCCGACGCTCTCGCCGGCACGGTCCAGAACGACATCCTCAAAGAGTTCATGGTCCGCAACACCTACATCTATCCGCCCGAGCCGAGCATGCGGATCGTCGCCGACATCATCGCCTTCACAGCCGAGCGCATGCCGCGATTCAACTCGGTGTCGATCTCCGGGTACCATATGCAGGAGGCGGGCGCGACGGCGGTCCAGGAACTGGCTTTCACGATCGCGGACGGCCTGGAGTATGTGCGGTCCGCGCTGTCGCGAGGCCTCGAGGTAGACGCCTTCGCCCCTCGTCTCTCGTTCTTCTTCGCCATCGGCATGGACTTCTTCATGGAGATCGCGAAGTTGCGCGCGGCGCGACTGCTCTGGCACCGAGTCATGAGCGACTTCCAGCCGAAGAA
>JAOTZF010000202.1 GCA_029861485.1 Thermoleophilia bacterium
CTTTGCCTCCTGAACCCACGAGTTGCCCGGGCCGACGATGATGTCCACGGACGGAATGCTGGCGGTGCCGAAGGCAAGGGCGGCGACGGCCGCCACTCCTCCCGCGGCGTAGACCTCGTCGATGCCGAGCAGGGCAGCGGTCGCGAGCGTCACATCGGATGGCGCGCCGCTCGGCCCGGGGGGCGACACGACCGCTATGCGCTGGACGCCCGCCACCTGAGCCGGCACCGCGGCCATGATGAGACTGGACGGATAGGCAGCGCGGCCGCCGGGTACGTAGCAGCCCACGGAGCCTACGGGAATCTGCCGCAGCACGACCTCTTGCCCCGCCGGCAAAGTGACCTCGCGCTCGTCCGGCAACGACGCCGCAGAAAGGGCCGCGACCTGGTCGGCAGCAACGGCGATCGCCTCGGCGAGCCGGGCGTCAAGCCCCGCCGCGGCCTTCTCGAGGTGGCCCGGCTCCACCCGGATGTAGGGCTGGATGAAGTTCGGGCAGTCGAATTTGCGAGCGATGTCGACGACCGCAGCGTCGCCCCGCTCGCGGACGTTCGCGATCAACTCGGCGACCGAATCGCAGATGCCGGTCGCGGCTGGGGGACGGAGCGCCGCGACAGCCGCAGCGGGCCCCATCTCGGCGAGGCTGACGCGCGCGACGTCGCTCATGATATGCCCGACAGCCGGGCCGCGAGCGCGTCGACCTTGGCCGCGCGCACCTTGTGGCTGACACGGTTCGCGATCAGCCGCGCAGAACTCTCGAAGATCTCCTCACGCGCCACCAGGCCATTCTCACGCAGCGTCTGCCCGGTAGCCACGAGATCGACGATACCGTGTGCCAGCCCGACCAGTGGGGCCAACTCGACCGAGCCGTTCACCTTCACCACCTCGGCCTGGCGGCCGGTGCTGGCGAAGTACTCATGCGCGACTCTGGTGTACTTCGTGGCGATGCGCACCGTGCCGAGACGGTCGAGCGCCGCCGGGGTCGGGTCCTCATCGGCCGCCGTGGCATAGACCATCCGGCACTTCCCGAAGCGCAGGTCGGCCATCTCGTACACGTCGGGCTGCCGCTCGATCAGCACGTCCTTGCCCACGATGCCGATGTCCGCGGCCCCGGCCTGCACGTAGGTGGGAACGTCCGTCGGCCGGGTCGTGATGAACACGGTCCCGTCGGGAGCCTCGAAAATGAGGCGGCGCCCCGCTTCGTCGAGGGGGCTCACGTCGAATCCGGCCTCCCGCAGGCGCTCCACCGAGCCGGCGAAGAGTGCGCCCCTCGGCACGCATACCGTGATGGCGCTCATGCCACGACCTGCTCGACAGAGACGACGCTCCGCACGGAACCGTCGCGGGTATCGGTGACGCGAAAGCCGGAGCCGTCCGGCTGGACGACATACCGCCAGCCATCGCGCGCGGCGAACGCCACGGGGTCGTCCTGATCGGACGGGACGGACGCGATCGGCACGCCTCGCACACGGAGCCCCTCGGCTGCGGCCAGGTGCCGGTCCATGCCCCCCACGACGACCATCCCGGAGTCCTCTCGATCGCCGTCCGTGCTCTGCAAGGTGAGCGAGCGATTCAGCACGTCGAGGTCGACGGCGAAACCCACGGCCGGACGCGGGGTGCCGAAACGCTCGGCAAGGCGATCGTATCGGCCGCCGACGGCCAGCGGCGCGCCGACGCTGGCAGAGTGCGCCTCGAGCACGAGCCCGGAGTAGTACGGCCAGTCTCGCGCGATGCCCACATCCAGCATCACGTCATCTGCGATGCCGTACCGCTCGAGCAGAAGCAATAGCTCACCCACCCTGGCACAGGCCTGATCGGCGCCGGGCGCGACCTCACACACGCGGTCCAAGACGTCGCGGCCGCCACGCTGAGCCGGCAGCCGGTGCAAGACCTCCCGTGCCGGGCCCGGCACATCGATCTCGGCGGCGATCTCCTGCCACCTGACCAAGTCGCGCGCCGCGAGGGCGCGACCGAGGCGCGCACGCATCTCGCGCGGGATGCCCATGCCGTCCAGGATGGCCTCGGTCAACGAGATGTCGCCAATCGCGATGGTGAGCTCGCCGATCCCCGCGGCGGTGAGCGAGCGGTGCAGAACGGCGATGAGCTCTGCATCGGCCGACGGCCCGGAGGCCCCCACGAGCTCGGCCCCGGCCTGCCGTACCTCCGATGCCCCAGGGCTGCCGTGGGGCGGTGGGCGAAAGGCCCGTCCGAAGTAGAACACGCGGACCGGGCCGGGGTGGTCGGCCATGCGGGTCGCAATCATCCGAGAGACCGGCACCGTGATGTCCGGGCGCAACACCATGACGCGCCCGGCGGCGTCGAACAGACGGTAGACGTCGCCGAGCTGCTGCTCGATGGCCGTCTCGAGCACGTCGGCGAACTCCAGCACGGGAGTCGCGATCTCTCGGTAGCCATACGCGGCGAAGGCGCCCCGTAGGCCCTCCTCGATCGCCCGCAACTCCTCCGACTCGGTGGGAAGACTGTCTCGCGCGCCGGCCGGAAGCCCAGGCGGCTCAGGGCGGGCGTCAGCCATCCTGACGCTCGATGTGCGCGCCGACGGCCCGGAGGCGTTCGTCGATGCGCTCGTAGCCGCGATCGATCTGGCGGATGTTTCCGATCACGCTCTCGCCCTCCGCCGCGAGGCTCGCGATCAGCAGGGCCATACCGGCGCGGATGTCCGGGCTCTCCAGTCGCTCGCCATTCAGCCGCGCAGGTCCGCTGACGACCGCGCGGTGCGGGTCGCACAGCACGATGCGCGCGCCCATCGCCACCAGCTTGTCGACGAAAAAGAGTCTGTTCTCGAACATCTTCTCGAAGATCATGATCGTGCCGTGCGCCTGGGTGGCGACCGCGACGGCGATGCTGGTGAGGTCCGCCGGGAAGGCCGGCCAGACGCCATCGTCGATCTTGGGAATCGCCTCGCCCTCATCCGAAACGATCTGCAGGCCCTGATTCGGCGGTACGCGCAGGGTGTCGCCATCCATCTCGACCTCGATGCCGAGGCGGGCGAAGGTGAGGTTGATCATGCGCATGTCGTCGGCACGAACGCCGGCGATAGTGAGGTCGGAGTTCGTGATGGCGCCAAGGCCGATGAACGAGGCCACCTCGATGTGGTCGGGTCCGATCGCGAAGCGCCCGCCGTGGAGGGCATCCACGCCTTGGACGACAAGCCGGTTGGTGCCG
>JAOTZF010000039.1 GCA_029861485.1 Thermoleophilia bacterium
GACGATCGTCGCGCCGAGAATGCGCCGGGTGCCCTTCTCGGTGACGACCTTGGCGAAGCCGCGCTCCTCGCCCCAGGCGCGCGCCTTGCCCCCCGAAAAGCCGGCCTTGCCGACGCTCACGTCAAGGCCCGCTTCGATCGCCTCCCGCTCGCTCATGCCGATGGTCGCGACCTCGGGATCGGTGAAGATCGCCCGCGGACCCGCGTCGGAATCGACCTCGTGGTGAGCGCCGTTGACGGCATTCTGGACGACCTCCTGGCCCATCCGGCGCGCAACATGGGTGAAGGCGCCATAGGGCAGGCCGACGACGTCGCCAGCAGCGAATATTCCCTCTTTGCTGGTCTGGAGCTGCCTGCTCACCGCAATGCCATCGGTCGTGTACTCGACCCCGGCGGCCTCCAGGTTCAACGCCGAGACCGCAGGTCCACGACCAACCCCCAGCAGGATGTCGGTGCCCCGCAGCTCGGCGGTTTCGCCACCTGAGGTGACGATCATCGTACGCTCAGCGCCGTCGGACCCCACCCGCTCGATCGTGGCGCCGAGCAGCAACTCGATGCCCTCACCGCGCAGCGCCTCGGCCAGGGTCTCGCCGACCTCGGGCTCGAGCTCAGGCAGCAGGGTCTCGGTGATTTCAACGATGGTCACGTCGGACCCAAGCCGGCTGAGCGCCTGGCCTAGCTCGAGCCCGATCGGTCCGGCGCCGATCACGAGAAGCTTCGGCGGCAGCTCCGTGATCCGCAGAACGACGTCGTCGGAAGTGAGATAGGGCGTCTGGTCCAGCCCTGGTATGGGGATGGCCCGTGCCTCGGCTCCGGTGGCCAAGATGATCTTGGGCGCCTCGAGGTCCTGACCATCCACTACCACGCTCGTCGGACCGGAGAGACTGGCCTCGCCCATGATGAGATCGAGGTTGTCAAGGGATTCGAGCCAGCTTCGCGAACCGCTCTCGCCCTGTGCCGCGATGTCACGAATTCGCGCCACCGCCGCGGCGAAGTCCACTTCGACCGAGCCGACGTGCACACCGAAATCCGCGGCGCGGCGCGCCACGTGCGCGACCTCGGCGCTCCGGATGAGCGCTTTGGTTGGGATGCAGCCCTTGATCGGACAGGTCCCGCCGACGCGGTCGCGCTCGACGACGGCGACCTTGGCGCCTGCAACTTGCGCTTTCCAGGCGGCGTTCATGCCGGCCATGCCGGCACCCACCACGATGACGTCGTACTCGGCCACCAGAGCCCTACACCTCGACCTTCACGCCGTTCCAGAACGCGACGTGATCCTTGATCTCGGCGGCCTCCGGCTTCGGGTCCGGGTAGTACCACGCGGCGCCCGCGTTGGTCTCACCCTCCACGACGATGTCGTAGTACGACGCGGTGCCCTTCCAGGGGCACACCGAGCTGGTCGGAGAATCCACGAGCAACTCACTCTTCACCGAGTCGGGCGGGAAGTAGCGGTTGCCCTCGACCATTACCGTGTTATCGCTCTCGGCGATCACCTCGCCGTTCCACACTGCGCGTGTCATCTCTCCCTCTCGTCGAACGATGGTGCGTCCGAGAATCCGTTTGAGGAGTCCCATTGGGCGATACTACACTATTTGAAGTAACCGCTCGGTGTCAGATGACCGCACTCGCGACGGCTCCCGTTCCGGGGTTTCGTTGGCGTGTGTGACGACCGCCGCAACCCACTCGCCCGCCGGGGCGTCGAACAGCATGCTGCACTCGCCACTCTTGTCGGGCGCGAACTTTCCGAGGTTACGAGTGCCGGAGGGACCCTCGAACCAGAGCTCGTACGAGCGGCCGTCCCCGTTCAGGCCGCTGGCGACGAGCTGAACCTGCCTGCCGTCGCCAACCTCGCCCAGCTGAACCGTGATTCCGCTTCGCTTGCCGCTTACGGTCATCAAGGCCGTGGGCTCGCTGATCGGCTCGAAGTTCGTGCCGACATCGCGCGCCGACGTCACGACCAACAGCGCCGCCACGCAGGCGGCGGCCGCGACGGCCCCGATCGCCGCCCAACCGCGGCGGCCGGGACTCAGCATCGTGCTCTTCGGCGTCAGGCCCGGAATGGAGAGCACGCGCGCGGCGAGCGCCGGACTGGGCCGCTCGGCACCATCGCTTGAGCGCAGCAGCGTGTGCACCCGCCGGAGATTGGCCAGCCGCCTTTTGAGCCGCGGCGACCGCTCGATGGCCTCGCGCAGCTCCGCCTCGTCATCTGTCGCCGGGTGCATCCCGACGAGATCGGGCAGGCGCTCGTAGAGATCGTCGTCGTGGCTCACTGCTCGTCCGCCGCGTCGGCCATGCGCCCGAGGGCCCGACGGATCCTCGATTTCACTGTGCCGAGAGGTTGCCCCAGCCGTGCCGCGATCTGACTGTGGGAGAGATCGGCGAAGTAGGCGAGCATGATGACCTCGCGTTCGCTCTCGGGTAGCCGCTCGAGTACGCCGTCTACCCAGAACCGATCGATCAGCGCATCTTCGTGGCCGTCCTCGCCCGCGGTCTCAGGAACGATCGCCGGTGTCGGTACGCGCACCCGGGCCACGTTGCGCGCGGCATTGCGCGCAACGACGAAAAGCCATGCCGCGGGCTTGCCCTTGCTCTCGTCCACGGTTGACGCGCCGCGCCAGATGCGCACGAACGCCTCTTGGGTTGCGTCCTCTGCAGCCTCGGGGTCGCGCAGCACTCCGCGGCAGACCCGGTAGACCGCCGTTCCGTAACGCGCCCACAGGGCGCGGAACGCCGACTCGCTGCCCTCGCCGATCAGCCGAAGCAGCTCCGCGTCGGAGACGAGATTCGGTTCGTCCACGAGCTGCTGCTCGCGTATGCGTCTGCGTGCCAACATCGCGCTACCTATTACACCCTCGCAGCGAGAATCGGATTGGCTCGGCGAACCTCGTAGCCGGAGCGTGTCGACATCCGCCTCCGTCGAACCGCGTGTATGTCCGACGGCACGCGAAACTCGCACGACCCTTGGAGTCTCGAAACATGTCTCAGAAGACCATGGTGATCATCGGTGGCGCGATCGCTGTAATCGTCGTAGGCGGGCTGATCATCTTCGGCCTCGCCCAGAGCGGCGACAAGGTCGGCGAGAGCGCCGCCGTGCCGGGCGACGATGCTGCGCAGGCGAGCACCGAGGCGCGCGTCGCTTCCGCGGAGGGCCCCGCCAAGGAGCCAGCGGGCGATGCGAGCGAGCCGCTGCCCAAAGGGCCTGATCTTCCGGCCTTCACCGGTACCGACCTCCAGACCGGCGGGAGCATCAACATTCAGGACGCCGTCGCCGGCAAGCCGCTCGTGATCCAGATGTGGGCCTCGTGGTGCGAGGTCTGCAACGAGACCGCCGGGGACGTGAAGCGGTTCATCGAGGACCGGCCCGACATCAACTACCTCGGCATCGACGTCCAGGACGATGCCGGTGCGGGCCGCGGCTTCTACGAGGAGCACGGCTGGACGCACCAATCGATCTTCGACAACGGCACCCTCGCTCAAGCCTTCGGCCTTCGCGGCACACCGACGTACATCTTCGTCCACCCCGACGGCAAGATCGCCGGCCAGACCATCGGCGACCCCGGCTACGAGGGGCTGAACAGGATCGCGGATCGACTGCTCGCCAGCAGCTGAGCTGACCGCGAGTTGGAACCTGTGCCGCGCCGCAGCTATCGTTGCGGGCACTACGGAAAGGAGGTGGTCCAACTTGAGTTCTGACCATAGTGGAGGTGGCAGCAGCTAGGGGCGTCGCTCCTGGCGCAGAGGCAGCCAAAGGGCCACTTTGAACGCCCCTGGTAATCCACTGCTGCCACCCTCGGGCCCGGTCAGGCGCAACGCCGACCGGGCCCGAGTCGTTTCTGCGGCCGCCCGGCGGATATCATCCGCCGGCCCGCTCCGGCGGCGCGGCCCCCATCGTCTAGTGGCCTAGGACGCCGCCCTTTCAAGGCGGTAGCACGGGTTCGAATCCCGTTGGGGGCATCGACGACACCGCACGCAATGACCCACCTGAGGTGGTGTTCGATCCCCGGCGCCGCGTCCGGCCGTTATGAGACGACCTTCGCGGCAGGGAAGGCCCACGACCCGTTCAGGATCTCCTTGCGGGGGCGGTAGAGGCGCACCGTGTAGTTCCAGCCGTCGGTGATGTAGAGATGGTTCGGTTGACTGGGATCCCCGCCGAAGTGGATCGTGACGCTCCCGTCGCTGCCCTTGGTGGCGTTCCGGTCGTTGATCACGTAGACGCCACTCGGGTTCTTCTCGTAGTAGCCGTCCTTGTTGTAGAGGCTGACTGACCAGAACCCGTCGACCGGCACGTCCTTGACGGTGAGGACCTGCGGGGTCGTGCCGTCATTGTGCTCGGGGGTCACGGTGTCATAGGTGGCGTCCTTGGCTGGCAAGCCGCCCCAGCCGAACGCGGCGCCCAGCAGATGCTCGATCGGCTCGACCTCCTCTTCGGTACCGAAGCACTTGGAGGTGTCGGTCATCGTGTCGGCCAGCACGTTGATCGCGTCGGTCAGTTTCTTGAGTTCCCTCTGATCCCAATTCGGAATCTCGAACGTGCCCGCTGAGGCCTGCTGGGTCGTGATCTTGTCCTGGATTGCGTTGACGGCCGTGATGTCCTCTGGCTTGGTCGCATCCACCAGCGTTCGCAGAACCACGACGACATAGCGCGTGCCGACTTCGTCCTGGGTCAAGGTGTAGTCGCCAGGCTTGTAGACCACCATCGGGATGTACTCGTCCTGGCTCACGACCATCATCGACTGGTAGCGATCGCCGGTGTCGGGCTTGGTGATGGTGACCGGGTCGGTGAGGTCGAAGACCCCCATCGAGTAGAGGGTGTCCCGGTTCATCCGGATCACCTTCTGCTGATCGATGGGCGTGGGTTTCCGGATGTGGAAGAACTTGCCGAACGCGCCGTCGTCGGCGTAGCTCTTGAACATCGTGTCGGACTGGGCCCGAACATAAGTGTCCCAACGAACGGGCGTCGTGGCCGTCGCTGCCATGTGGATCGAGCTCCTCATGTCGCGGTCCGGCTTTCGCCGGCTCTCCCTCGGTGGCGAGGCTACGGCCAGCACGCGACGCGAGCAATCCGAGAATGGCCGAGCGGGGTCGACGGTCTTCCCGTTGGGAGGTTGCGTCCGAGTACGCACAAGGGCGCGGTGACGCGCCTCCGCCTGTTGGTCCCGCCAAAGAGGACGGGTGCCCGCGGGCGCTGCCGGCCAACTGAGGCTAGCCCTCGGCGATCCGCACTGTTGTGCGGGCCTGCTTCCCATCACGTTGCGGAGTGGCTCGAGCCAGTCCGGCCGGGCGAAGCCGGCCAAAGGGGCTCGCCTTGTCGCCGGTTTCGAGAGTCTTCCGGAGCTGCTCGGCCCGCCGCAGCCACTGCTCCAGCCCGGTTCCAATCCAGCGGCATTGGGGGCACTGACGGAGGCAGGACGCGGCGGCTGCGGTCTCGGCTGCCGACGGCGGCGGCGAAGGATGGCCACCGCCACGGCCCGGCCCCTATGTGCTCGGCGCGAGCTTCGGAGCCATCCCCACCAGCCCGCCGATCTGGCCCAAAAGGCCAACGGTGTCCATGATCTCCCATTCCTCCACGACCCGGCCGTCCTTGCATCGGCTGATCGTGATGCCGGTGAACGCCGCGTCCTTCCCCGTCGGATGCCCATTAGCTGGCCCTCATGGGTGGCGCGAATCGTAAAGCGGGTGGAAACGTAGTCCCCGGCGCTGAACTGCTGATCAATCGTGACCCGGAGACCCGGAGGGCCCTCCGATAGCCCCTCCACCATCTCCTTGAGGCCATCGGCGCTGCGCACCCCGTCTGGATGCAGTTCGTAGTCCGGAGCGACGATCTCGTCGAGTGCGTCGAGGTGACCGCGTGATGCGTTCTCGCAGACCGCCCGGACGATCGCCTGGTTCTTCTGGCTGCTGCTCATCGCCTGCCCTTCCCTCGTGGATGTGCGAGGACCTCAGGATCCCGCCACGAGGCACGGGTCAGCATCGGTAGGACTGCCTATCGAGCTACGGGTCCTTTGGGCAGCGCGCGCACTGCATAGGCAGCGGCCTCTGCGCGGTTGCGCAGATCGAGCTTGGACAGGATGCGAGCCACGGCCAGCGCGTCGTCCTCGGCTCGCCGCGCCCCAGACGGGCTTCCCGTGAGCCACCCACCACGGGGCACGCCAGGCTGATTGTTATAGTACGCATTGCGTACTATAGTGCGCAACGAAGCCTTAAAGACGCTGGAACCAGGTGCCGATACCGCCGGTAAGCGGCGAATCCACACCGTGAGAAAAACAATGGCACACCAACCTCAAATCGGCTGGCAGGACGAGCGCACCGCCACAGGGCGGGCGCGCCAGACCGAAGTGAGCCTGGAGTGGGTCATGTGCGGATGGTGCTGGGGCCAGCGAGTGCTGGTCGACCCTGGCCGCGGATCGCGCCCCTGCCCCAACTGCCTGGGCGTCGGCCAGATCGCCCGCGCCACGGATCTCGACTTCGAGGCTTAGCCGGAAAAGGACAACGGCCGGCCCCTAGGGGCCGGCCGTTGTCGAGCAGTCGTGACCACCGGCGGGCGCCGGCCAGACCTCAGCCGACTACTCGAACGTCGCGGGCTTCGTCGCCCTTGCGACCGGGGCCGATCTCGAATTCGACCTTCTGGCCGACCTCGAGGTCGCGCCGACCAGTACCGACGATGTTCGAGAAGTGGACGAACAGGTCTTCCTCACCAGGCCGGGTAATGAAGCCGTACCCTTTCTCGCTGTTGAAGAACTTGACTGTGCCCTCAGGCATGGACTGGCTCCCTCTTCATTGGCCCGGTGAGACGGGCGGATTCAGTTTTCGGGGCGCATCCTAAAGGGCCCGGCGGCCTCCGGCCCAGTTGTTCGGACTCCGTTTTTTTCCGACTGACCGAATTCAATGACCGCGCATAGGCAGTCGCGGCCGTGCTCTGGCGAGATCGGCGAATGGCGCTTGGCACGAGTGAGCTCCTTCGTCCGAATCGGGCGGCGGCGGCGTCCGCGTTCGTTCAGGGCCGTGCCTGGCCGATAGGTCTCAAGAGCGCCATCCCCGCCGCCGATGCAGGGTGCATGGCTACATGGATCAAGAAGCGCCAGCGCTAGAGCGCGGCGGGTAAGGGTCCGTCGCTTGCGACCCTAAGCGACGGCTACCCTTGTCTTCGAGTGGAACTACTGCCCGGAGAACGCGTGCTTTGGTCGGGTCACCCGGCGTGGAAGTCGCAGATCGGCTTTCTCATCCGGTGGGGCTTGGCCGCGTTGATACCGGCCGTCGTCGCGATGGTGGCACCGGTACCCGGCGGCAGCGCCAGGTGGATCGGCCTCTCGCTGATTCTCCTGCTGCTCGTCGTTGCGGTCGCGGGCCTGCACCGTGCCCGGACCTTCTACGCCGCCTCCACCGAGCGCGTAGTCGTGCGGCGGGGCATCCTCTCGCGGCACCTCCAGTCGACAGCTTTCGAGCGCGTGCAGAACATCAATCTCAACCAGACGCTGCTCGATCGCATGCTCGACATCGGCGACCTCGACTTCGATACCGCGAGCGCGGGCGAATCGGCCGATGACTTCCGCTTCAGCGGAGTCAGCGACCCGAACGGCGTGATGCACATCGCCGCGCGGCATATGCATCGCAACGGAGAGGGCCTCTAGCTCGGCCGGGGTGCCGTCGGCTGGTATCGTTTCCGGTCGCCACGGTTCGGGCGGTTAGCTCAGCGGTAGAGCACCTGCCTTACAAGCAGGGGGCCGGCAGTTCAAATCTGTCACCGCCCACTGACCCTCCCCGGGCTGCACTGGGGGTGTAGCTCAGCTTGGTTAGAGCGCAGGACTGTCAATCCTGAGGTCGCGGGTTCGAGTCCCGTCACTCCCGTTCACTCGCCCCGAACTCCGGGGCGAGGTGCTGACATGAGGGCCGGCGCCGGTCTCACTCCACCGCTTCCCCCACAGCTGGCGAGGCCACGAACCACGCTGCCCGTGGGCGCAGAGTGGGCCTACGAGCCGAAGCTCGATGGATTCCGGGTGATCGCCTTCGCCGACGACGACGCGGTCGACCTCCGCTCGCGCAACGACAAGCCACTCTCGCGCTACTTCCCCGAGATCGCGCTACCGGCCGGCCGATACGTGCTCGACGCCGAGATCATTATTCGGCGCAAGGAGGGCGAGGACTTCAACGCCTTGCAGCAGCGCATCCACCCCGCACAGTCGCGCATCGCCCTGCTCTCCAAGCAGACGCCGGCCCACGTCGTGGCTTTCGATCTGCTGGCTCTCGACGGCGAGGCCCTGCTCGAGGTGCCCTTCGCGGACCGCCGGCGACTGCTCGAGCAGCACTTCGCCGGCGAGGTCGAGCTGACGCCGCTCACCGACGATCCCGCAGTCGCCGGCGAGTGGCTCGAGACCCGGGAGGGCGTTATCGCCAAGGAACGCCACGCTCCCTATCTGCTGGGCAAACGCAAAGGAATGGCAAAGATCAAGCGCCGCCGCACGATGGACTGCGTGGTGCTCGGCTGGAGGCCCGGGAAGCGCGCGGGGACCCTCGGCTCCCTGATTCTCGGTGCCTACACCGCGGACGGCCGGCTGCGACCGGTCGGGCACTGCTCCGGTTTCCGAAAGGAGCAGAAGCAGGAGCTCCCCGCCTTCCTCGCTCGCTACGAGAGCGGCGAGCGTGGCTCAGCGGAACCGAGCCGGTGGGATGCCGACCGCGAGCTGGAGTGGACCTCGCTGCGCCCCGAGCTTGTCGTCGAGGTGAGCTACGACCACGCCAGCGACGGCCGCATTCGCCACGGTGCGCGCTTCGAGCGCTGGCGCCACGACCGCGATCCACGAAGCTGCGGCACGGACCAATTGGATTCCTGACGCGCGGCCCCTGCGATCGCGGCCACCCACGCGTGCAGCACCGCGTGAGGGGGCACAGCACGCTGCTGTGCATGTCGGTGTACGCACGCCCGTTCGTCGCCAGCCAGTCCAAGCCGGGAGCCTCGATCGGCGCGCCGTAGCAGCTCAGCCGGCAGGGTCCGGTGCCCTCGAGCGCGCCGATCACGAGAACTCCAGAGCGCCCTCCGTGCTACTCGCTCGACGGGTCCTTGCGGGCGCGACTCGGCTGAACGCGGCGGGGCTCCGAGGGCTGCTTCCGGAAGTGCGGCGGCCAGGGCGCGTCGCCGAGCCCCTCGGCCTCGTCGCGGTCGGCGAGCTCGAGTAGCGATGCGAGGTCTCCCACAGCCTCATCCAGGCCGGACGACGGGTCCCCCACCTCCTTCAGGCGCGCCGGGACCGTGGCAACGGTGAGATCGCCCTGCTCCACGTCGGCGACCTCACCCCACTCGAGCGGTGTCGAGACGCGGGCGTCGGGTACGGGCCGCACCGAGTACGCCGATGCCACGGTGCGATCGCGGGCGTTCTGGTTGTAGTCGACGAACACCCCTTCGCGCTCCTCCTTCCACCACCTCGAGGTGGCCTTGCCAGGGGCGCGGCGCTCGACCTCGCGTGCCAGGGCGAGGGCGGCCCGCCGCAGGGTCGTGAAGTCGTGCTCGGGCTTCACGCGCACCAGCACGTGGATCCCGCGCGATCCCGACGTCTTGGGGAAACCCTCCAGGTCGTGCTCGCGGAGCACCTCCCCCACGACGAGCGCCACCTGGCGCACCTCGTCCCAGGGCACCTCCGGCTGCGGATCGAGATCCACTCTCAGCTCGTCGGGATGATCCAGATCCGCGCGGCGCACCGACCAAGGGTTGAAGTCGATCACGCCGAGGTTGACCGCCCACACCAGGTGGGCGGCGTCCGCCACCACCAGCTCGCGCGCCGTGCGCCCGCTCGGAAAGCTCACGGTCGCGGTCTGCAGCCACTTCGGCGCGCCCTTCGGCACGCGCTTCTGGAAGAACGGCTCGCCCACGATGCCGTCGACGTAGCGCTTCATGATCGAGGGCCGCTCCACCAGATGGGCCACGGCGGCATCGGCGACGCTGAGGTAGTACTCGACCAGGTCGAGCTTCGTCAGGCCAAGGTCAGGGAAGAAGACCTTGCCCGGGTTCGAGAGGCGCACCCGCCGGCCCGCGACGTCGATGTGGGTGTGGTCGTCGCCCACGCCTGAGAGGGTACGCTGGTCACCGGCACGCCAGCCACCGATGACCGACGCTCTGATCTCACGCTCCGCCGCCTGGACCGCACTTGTGGACCACAAGCGGGAGATCGCAAGCACCCACCTGAGGGAGATCTTCGCAGGCGACCCGGATCGGGGACGCCGGCT
>JAOTZF010000210.1 GCA_029861485.1 Thermoleophilia bacterium
ACCCGCCAGTGGATCGGCCTCGCGGTGGGGCTGATCGGAGCCGCCCTGGCCGTCTCTCCCGATGGCATCTGGCCGTTCGAGGTTTCTGTGGTCGCCCTCTTCGTGCTCGTCGGAGCCCTGGCCTGGGCGGTGGGCACCATCGTCGCTGCCCGCAGCGTCCGCAGGAGTGCGTCTCCCCTCGCGCTCGCCGGCTGGCAGATGGTCCTCGGCGGGGCGCTGCTGTTCGTATGGGGCGGTGCGATCGGCGAGGCACCGGGGGGGCTCGGGGCGGACACGCTCACCCTGATCGTCGCGCTTGCCGTGTTCGGCTCGGCGCTCCCGTTGGCGCTCTTCTATCGCGCGCTCCTCAAGGCGCCGGCGGGCGAGGTGTCGGCGTGGTTCTTCCTGGTACCCGTCGTCGGGGTGAGCCTCTCGTGGCCTCTCATCGGCGAGCAGCCGTCCATCACGCTTGCGGCCGGGATGGTCGCCGTGAGCTTCGGCCTGTGGCTGGTGCTCGGCGCGCGCCGCCCGGAGCGGACGGCCCCCTGATCGCCCTGCCCGAGTTGCCCGAGGGTCAAGCTAAGACCCCGACGCTGAGAATCCGCCGCGCCACAGTTTGCTCGGGCGAGTCGCCGGCCCCGCCCTGCTCGGAGTGCCCGCCGAATTGCCTGCGCACGCTCGCAAGCGCCGGGTCGGCGAACTCGGACCGGTCAGGCGAGCCGAGCGCGAGAAGAGAGCCTCTTGAGAGCACCGGCACACCCTCGTCGATGGCCGCCCGGACCGTCGTGCTCCTGGCTACGTGGCCGATCCCCGCGCCCTTCGCCCGGCGCACGCGATTGGACCCCATTGGCCCGAGTCCGACCAATCCGAGCTGCATCTCAGCTCCTGCTCGCGGCGGTGATGGTACGTGCCCCACCCGGTCCGTCCACGAGCACGCGCTCCACCATCGATCCGAGGAAGATGCCGTGACCGGCCAGTCCCGGAACTGCGTCCAGCGCCGCCGAGAGCGCGGCTGGGTCCTCGATGGTGCCGAAGCGGGCGTCGGCGAGCAGGTTCCCGTTGTCGCTTGGCCCCTCGCGGAGCAAGACCTCTCTTGCGCCGAGTCGTTCGATCGCCCGCGCCACAGTGCGCGGGGCGAAGGGCATCAGCTCGATCGGAGTGCCGAAGTCGCCGAGCCGCCCGACCAGCTTGCTGTCATCGGCGACCACCACGAAGCGCTCGGTGAGGGAGGCCACGATCTTCTCGCGCATCAGCGCCCCGCCACCGCCCTTGGTGAGGTTCAGCTCGGAGTCCACCTCATCTGCGCCGTCGACCGCGATGTCGAGGCTCTCTACCTCGTCCGGAGCGACGAGTCTCAGACCGACCTGGGTCGCGAGCTGCTCGGTCGCGTGCGAGGTGGCCACGCAGGTGATGTCCAGGGCGCGCTCCCCGAGGGCGATGATCGTGTGAGCCACGGTCGTACCGGTGCCGAGGCCCACCGTCATACCGTCGCTGACCAACTCAGCGGCCCGCCGGCCCGCGGCCCGCTTTGCGGCGTCGGCGCTCACGCGCGGCCTCTCGCGGCGCGATAGCGTCGAATCAGGGCGTTGGTCGAGCTGTCATGCCCCAGGCCGCCGCCGTCGGTCAACTCGCCCGCGATGCGGTCGGCCAGCACCTTGCCGAGCTCGACGCCCCATTGATCGAAGGAGTTCACTCCCCATACTGCTCCCTGCACGAACACCTTGTGCTCGTACAGAGCGACGAGCTGCCCAAGGGCGCTCGGGGTCAGCCGGGAACCCAGAATCACGTTCGACGGCGTGTTGCCCACGAACGTGCGGTGGGCGATGAGCTCCTCGGGGACTCCCTCGGCCCGGACCGAATCGGCGCTCTTGCCGAACGCGAGCGCCTCGGGCTGCGCCAGGAAACTCGCCATGAGCAGGTCGTGATGATCGCCGATGTCGTGGGCCGGCGCGCAGAAGCCGATGAAGTCGCACGGGATGAGCGTCGTTCCCTGGTGCAGCAGCTGATAGAAGGCGTGCTGGCCGTTGGTGCCGGGCTCGCCCCAAATCACCGGACCGCTGTCGTAATCGAGGGCCCGGCCGTCGCTGCGGACCGACTTCCCGTTGCTCTCCATGTCGAGCTGCTGCAAGTAGGCGGGTAGACGCGCAAGGTAGGTGTCGTAGGGCAGCACGGCAGTGCTCTCGGCGCCGAAGAAATTTCGGTACCAGATGCCGATCAATCCGAGCAGAGCGGGCATGTTCTCGCGCAGCGGGGCGGCGGCGAAGTGCTCATCCATCTCCCGGGCCCCGGCCAGCAGATCGGCGAACGCGCTCGCGCCGACAGCGATCATCAGCGAGAGCCCGACCGCGGATTGGAACGAGTAGCGCCCCCCGACCCAGTCCCAGAAGCCGAACATGTTGGCCGGATCGATGCCGAACTCGCTGACCCGCTCGGCGTTCGTCGACACCGCCACGAAGTGGCGTGCCACTGCGGCGTCATCGCCGAGCGCGTCCACGAGCCAGGCGCGTGCCGTGCGCGCGTTGGTGAGGGTCTCGAGCGTTCCGAAGCTCTTGCTCACGATCACGAACAGCGTCTCGGCGGGGTTGAGGCCGCGAATGGCCTCGGCGAAATCGCTGCCGTCGATGTTCGACACGAACCGCACCGTCATGTCGTTCGCGAACGGGCGGAGCGCGCGGTACGCCATCGCGGGACCGAGGTCCGATCCCCCGATGCCGATGTTCACGACGCCGCTGATGGGCCGGCCGG
>JAOTZF010000211.1 GCA_029861485.1 Thermoleophilia bacterium
GTGTTGTCCCTGTAACGCTGTCAAGGGGCGCGTCGATCGAGCTCAGGCCGCCACGCGCAGTGTGGGGTCGGCCCGGCTCTCAGGTGTCGGCCCCGTCCGGCAGGGTCACCAGGCGCTCGGCGTCGTGCGATAGGGGCACCGACAGGCCGACTCCTGTGTCAGGTGCGGTTGAAGCGCTCCGCCTCGCCGCCGCGCCCGAGCGGGTGGGGCGGATCAGCGGATGCGGCGCAGCGCGCGCCGGCAACCACCCGCGGTGGGCAATCCACTCGACACGCGGGCTGGCACAGCTGCGTGAGGCTGCTCCGGGCACGAGCCACAAGAGCCTCCGATTGACGGTGCGGCTCAGGCCAGCTTGCACCGTTTCCCGACATCTCCGCCGGATGAACAACCTCTTCGCAAGCAGCACCTAGACCGTGGGCTTCCGCCGCGTGCTGCCCGCGTCGCTCGCCGTCGGAGCGAGGCGAAGGTCGGCGGGCGCGGGCCCGCGTGCGGGCCTCAGGCGCGGCGGTCGGCGCCGCGGGAGATCTCGCAACCCAGTATCTCGAGGGTCGCGATCGTCTCGTGAATGAACCCGTCGGCGTGATCGGCGTCGGGGAAGGGGAACGGGCCTACCATCAGCGGCGCCACCCGGAGGGCGCCGACCGGAAGGACGATGCACTCCACGATGCTGCCGCGCTCTTCGTCGCGGCGGCGCAGCGCGGCCACCTGTCGGCCGCCCGTGGAGGCGACGTGGACGCTTGGATCGTCGAGCCGGGCAAGGGCAGTGCCCGCGACGTTCGCCGCGAGTGTGGCTCCCGCCTGCTCGCTCATCGCCGCGCGTTCTGGATCGCCTGAGCGATGACGTCGCGGTCCGCGTAGCCATTGATCTGCGTCTGGATGCCCTTGTCGGCGTCGACGACCAGGATCGATGGCGTAGTGACCACATTGAAGCGCTGGATGAGCTCCGCGGCCTCGCCGGGGTCCTCGGTGCTGAGGGTGAGGAATGGCGCGCTCATCTGACCGGCAGCAGCGCTGGCTTCGACGATGACGAGAGCGTCGACCACGCCCTGAGGAACGCGGGCCACGATCACGGCCGGGCCCTTTTGGAGCGTCGAGTCGATCTTGGCCGCCGCCGCGCTCACGTCGTTGGAGGCAGTGGCGGGGGCGGGGTTGTCAGCGCTTTCCGCCGAGGTGGCGGGGACAGCGAGCGCGATGCCGATCAGGGTGGCTGCGCAGGTGGCGAGGATGCCGCGGTGTTTGAAGCGTAGGTTTCTCACGCCTTTGTTATCGGCGAATCGCTGACCGTTCTTGAGCAAAAAAAAGAGGGGGCGCGCCGATGTGGCGCGCCCCCTCTTTGCAGAGCGTCGAAGCGAAGCTCCGCGTTACTCGATCACGGACAGGATCCAGCAGCGATGGCAGCTGCGGGGCCCGCCTTGTTGAACTCGTCAACGCCGTCCTCGCCGGCCTCGACGCAGTACGTCGTGGCGGTGATGGTGCCAAGACGGATGTTCGAGATGCTGGCGTCGATCGCCTGGAGGTTGGCCAGCGTCATACCCGCGTAGGACGAACCGTTGTCCGTGTAGTAGGTCTCGATAGCGGGAACGGCGGCGCGAATGTTGGCCTCGGCCGCGGTGTCCTCCGCAGTGTCGCGGAAGTTCAGGTACGCCGGCACCGCAATAGCGAGCAGCACACCGATGATAATGACGACAACGAGGAGCTCCGTAAGCGTGAAGCCCTCCTCTTTGCGCGCCTGGGCCGCACGTGCCCGGAGCTTTTCCATCATGTTGTCCCCCTCCTTGGGGAAGAAGTGACGTTCGCGAGCCTTATCGGCGCCCGCCCCCGGCAGCTTGAGCCCACCTTTCGTCTAGGTGCTCAGCCCCCCATTCGTATAGGTGATTCGAGTGCAGGCGGCCGCCCAGGCCGATTTTGAATCGAACCTCAAGAGTTCGCCGTGGGATGCCGATGACCACGGTCGATGGATCACACCTCACATGAACAACATGGCGCCCCGCCCGCTTCCCAAGCGGGATGGCAGTCGCTCGACGACCTCCTCATCCTCGGGGTGGAGGCCGGCGCCTCAGACCTGCACATCTGCGCAGGCAGCCCGCCGAAGATGCGGGTCAACGGCTCGCTTAAGGAGGTCGGTGACCGGCCGCTCTCTCCTGACGAATCTGAGCGACTTCTCTATGCCGTGATGACGACCGAGCAGCAGAAGCGGCTCGAAGCCGATCGCCAGGTCGACTTCTCATACGTCCTCGTCGGTATCTCGCGCTTCCGCGCGAACGTCTTCTTTCAGCGCAACAGCCTCAGCGCGGCGCTGCGGACGATTCCCCACGACATCAAGAGCCTCAAGGATCTGGGTCTTCCCGACCCGATCAGCGCTCTGGCCACCCGGCCCCGAGGCCTGGTGCTCGTCACGGGCCCTACCGGCTCCGGCAAGTCCACGACCCTCGCGGCGATCATCAACGAGATCAACCAGACGCGAGACGATCACATCATCACCATCGAGGATCCGCTCGAGTTCCTCCATGAGCATGGGCGATGCCTGGTGAATCAGCGCGAGATCGGCGCGGACGCCATCGGCTTCCCCCAGGCGCTGCGAGGCGCGCTCCGCGAGGACCCCGACGTGATCCTGGTCGGCGAGATGCGCGATCTCGAGACGATCGAGACGGCGCTGACCGCTGCCGAGACCGGGCACCTCGTTTTCGGCACGCTCCACACCCAGGATGCTCCGGCGACGGTC
>JAOTZF010000212.1 GCA_029861485.1 Thermoleophilia bacterium
CGGCACGTTGTTCTCGGAGTGGCAGGCGGTCACGCAGGCGCTGCAGCCCGTGCACTTGTCGAGGTCGATCGCCATGCCCCAGCGCGGACCTTCGTGCGCGTCGGCATAGAGGCCGTGATCGGCGCCCGGCAGGGGGAACGCCGTCGCGGCACCCTCCTCGGCCGGCACCGGCTGCACGCCGCCGTAGCCCTGCAGCTCCTGGAGCTCCAGGTGGTGCTCGTCCTCCGCGTGCTCCTCCTCCTCTTGACCGAGGTCGGCAAGAGCGATGGCGGGAGCGATCGGGCGATCCCTCTGGCTACTCGAGCCCTCGATCGTGGCGAGGCGACGACGCTGCTCGGTCTCCTCGACCGTAACGGTCGTCGCCAAGGTGACGAAGGCGCCGGACGGCTGCTCGGCCACGCTGGGCAGCAGGTCGAGCGCGTTCACGCCCGCCCCGGTGGCCCATCGACCCATGTCGGTGTGTCCACCGCCCATCGCGAGCGCAACCGTGTCCTCCCGGATGCCGGGGTAGACCCACAGCGGGACGTCGACGCTGCCGTGCGGTGAAGTCACGGTGACGATGTCACCTTCCCTCAGGCCCCTCGCCTCGGCAGTCGCCGGATTCATCTCGAGCCACGAGTGCCACGTGATCTTCGAGACCGGATCGGGCAGCTCCTGCATCCACGGGCTGTTCGAGAACTCGCCTCCGCCGAATCGCGGAGACGGGTGGACGATCAGCGTCAGGTCGCCACTGCCGTCGAGCGCGGGCGTGTCGAAGGTCAGCGCCGTGTCGGGTGCGCGTAGCTGCGGTGTACCGGACGAGGCGCCGGCTCCCGCTCCAGCGCCCATGCCAGCGCCCATGCCTCCACCCATCATCCCGAACATCCCGGAGCGCATGTGGTTGTGCCACATCTGCTCGAAGCCGGTCGGATCGTCGGCGTGCATCGCCTGATGGGGCGCGCGCAGGTATTCGTAGAACGTCGTCGCCCCGAAGCCCTGGCCGAGGTGGGAGGCGGTAGCGAGCAGCGCGTCGCCCGCCTGCTTCGAATCGAAGTGCGGCACCGCCTGCATGACCGGCTGCATGACCGTGTGGACCCCACCGCGGGGGCGCGCGTCGCCCCACGACTCGAGGAAGTGACGGTCGGGCATGATCAAGTCGGCCATGGCCGCCGTCTCGTCCATCGCCGAGGCGAAGGAGACCTTGAACGGCACCTGCTCGAAGGCCTCTCGGAAGCCCGCATTCGCGGGTAGCGAGTAGGCAGGGTTCGTGCCGTGTACGATGGCGACCCCGACCTGACCGCCGGCCATGGCGGTGATCGCGTCGGCCATCTCGGAGAACGGCCTGGAGGCGGCGACGCTGCCGCCACCGATCATCACCGTCTGACCGACGTTGCCGGCCACGTCGTTCAGGATGTGGACCGCCAGGTTGGCTGCGGTGGCATTGCGGTGGTGTGCGCCCGCACCCGGGCCCATCGCGAGGCTCGAGCCCTCCGCGAACCGGTCGGCCAGATCGCGGAGCGTGTCCTCGTCGATCCCCGAAGCCTGTGCGGCGGCGGCGAGATCGTAGGACTGCAGCAGGTTGGCGTACGGGCCCGCGCCGCCGCCCCCGGAGATGTGCGCCGCCATGCCGAGCGCGAGCGTCGCCTCCGATCCGGGCTCGATCGGCAGCCACTCGTCGGCGTTGAGGCCCGTCGTCGAGAGCCGCGGCCCGAGGTAGACGAACGTCCCCTTGTCCTGCCCTTCCGCGTCCACCCCGCTCATCCTCGCGAGGCCCCGGTTGTGCTCTACCGAGCCGTCGTCGATGAAGTCGTTGCCGAAGGAAAGGACCAGGCTCGCGCTCGACAGGTCGTAGCGAGGTAGCTCGTTCACCCCGTACGCAATGCGAGTCGCCTCGCGAAGAGGAGCGTTCGAGACCGCGTCGTAGTCGACCCGCGTGCCGTTGACCGTATCGACGAAGCGGTCGACGAGGCCGCTCATCGTCGGCCCCATGTGCCCGCCGATGAACATCACGTTGCCGTTGCTCTGGATGCGGGCGGCGAGCAGCTGCTCCGCCTCGTCCCAGGTGCCCTGACGGAGCCGATCACCCTCGCGGATCATCGGGCCGTGGAAGCGGTCCGGGTTGTAGAGGTGCTGAAGGGTCGCATGGCCCTTTGCGCACAGGCCGCCCTGCGAGATCGGATGGTCGGGATTGCCCTCGACCTTGACCGCGCGGCCCTCGCGAGTGCGGACCCACATGCCACACGCCTCGGCACAACCGCCGCACGTGGTGGCGTACCACGTCGCCACACCCGGCGTGATCTCTTCGGGAGCCACGACGTATGGAAGAAGCTTCTCGACCTCACCCGGCCCGCAGCCGGTCATCGTCGCGCCGGCGCCGGAGACGCCGAGGACCTTCAGGAAGTCGCGCCGCTTGATGCCGTCAGACACTGTCATCGGTTCGACCTCCTAATAGTGGCAGACGGCGCAATCGATCGATGCTTCTTCGATGCCCGTCTCAGCAGGAGGATTGCGGTGGCACTCGATGCACCACCCCATGTTGTCGCCACCCCACACCGGGTCGGGCTCGACGAGCACGCCCATGGTCTGCACCTCGCCATGACAGGTCTGGCACTCGAGCCCGGCGTCGACATGCCTCATGTGCGGGAAATGTGCGTGGTCGGAGATCTTGTGAATCCGATTCCAGGGGATCGGCTCACCGCTCTCCATGTAGCCCTGGATCTTCGAGATCTCGGCCTGCTGCGC
>JAOTZF010000214.1 GCA_029861485.1 Thermoleophilia bacterium
TTGCACGCCGCGCTGGTCCGCAGCCCGGTGCCGCACGCCAAGATCAAGGCGATCGACCTCTCAGCAGCGGAAGCGATGGCCGGTGTCGAGGCGATTCTCACCGCCGAGACGCTCAGCGAGCTCGGGGTCGCCGACATGCCGGTCACGTGGAGGCAGCCAGAGCAGAAAGGCGCCACCTACCCGCTGCTCGCGAAGGACGTGGTCCGTTTCGTGGGCGAAGGCGTGGCGATCGTGGCTGCGACGAGTCGCTACCTGGCTGAGGACGCCGCAGCTGCGGTCGACGTCAGCTACGAGGACCTGCCGGTCAACGTCGACCCGATGCGGTCGCTGGACGCCGATACGCCGGTGATCCATCCCGAGTGGGGTGACAACGAGATCGTCCGCGTCCAGCGTGAGGTGGGCGACGTCGAGGCGACGTTCGAGGCCGCCCCCGTCGTGCTCTCCGAACGACTGCGAAGCCACCGATACGCAGCTTGCCCATTGGAGACGAGGGCGGCAGTCGCGGCGGCGACCCCCGCAACTGGTGAGGTCACCGTGTGGATGGCCAACCAGGCGCCGCATCGGGCGAAGACGCACATTGCGCGGCAGCTGGGTCTCGATGAGAACTCGATCAGGGTCATCGCGCCCCACGTTGGCGGCGCGTTCGGGCTCAAGGACCATGCCTACGCCGAGGAGGTAATGACCGTCGTCTTGGCGCGAGCGACGGGGCGCCCGGTGAAGTGGATCGAGGATCGAGCCGAGCATTTCCTGGCCTCCGCCCACGCGCGCGAGCAGGTTCACGACGTCGCGATCGCGGCCGATGAGGACGGCCGGATTCTGGGAGTAAAGGATCGCTTCGTCGCCGACTACGGCGCGTACTGCATAAACATCGGAGTCGGGCCGGCCACCACCACTCAGGCCATCCTGCCGGGGCCATACCGCTTTAAGGGCTACCTGACCGACCTCAGCGCCGTCGCCACCAACAAGGTGCCGAGCGGCGCGTATCGAGGATTCGGGCAGCCGCAGGCGACGTTCGTCATGGAGCGGATGATCGATCGACTCGCAAGGCACCTTGGTCTTGACCCGGCAGATGTACGCCGCCGCAACCTGGTGCAGCCCGACGAGATGCCCTACGAGTCCCCCGCTGGGCTCGTGTACGACAGCGGCGACTATCCAGCGGCGCTCGATGCCGCCCTCGAGCAGGTGGGCTATGACGAATGGCGGGCCCGGCAGCGCGAAGGGCGCGAGAACGGCCGCCATCTGGGCATCGGCATCGCAAGCTACGTCGAGATCAGCGGGATGGCCCCCTCCTCCGACATGGCGTTCGTCGGCTTCGACATCGGCGGTTATGCCCACGCGGTCGTCGACATCGGCCCGGCGGGCAACGTGACGATCGCAACCGGCATCGCCGGTAGTGGTCAGGGACACCAGACGACACTTGCGCAGATCTGCGCGACCGAGCTGGGCGTGAGCGTCGAGGACGTCCGCGTCATCCAGGGAGACACGGTTTCGACGCCCTACGACGCGGCGGGATCGATCGGGAGCAGGACCGCGGTTGTCGGGGGAGTGGCCGTGATGCGGGCAAGCCGCCAGATCCGGGGGAAGCTTCTCGACCTTGCGGCGCACATGCTGGAGGCGTCGCCCGCGGACCTCGTCATCGAGGATGGCAGGGTTGCAGTGAAGGGAGCCGCGAGCCGTGGAGTCTCGATCCAAGAAGTCGCCGAGCAGGCGACGCTCGCCCACTCGCTTCCCGAGGGGATGGAGCCACGCCTGCACGCGCATGAGATCAACGATCCCGAGGACCTCACGTTTGCCTACGGCGTTCATGTCGCCGTAGTGGATGTGGACCCGCCAACCGGCGTCATCGATCCGCTCGAGTACGTCGTCGTGCACGACTGTGGGACCGTCATCAACCCGAGCGTGGTCGAGGGTCAGATCCTTGGCGGTGTGGCCCAGGGCATTGGGGGAGCCCTGCTGGAGGAGCTGGTCTACAGCGACGAGGGTCAGCTGATGACCACCAGCTTCATGGACTACATGCTGCCGACCGCCGGCGAGGTGCCGGCGATCGGCCTCGGCCACTCGGAGGTCCCCGCGCCGAACGTGGACGGCGGCATGAAGGGCACCGGCGAGGGTGGTGCGATCGGACCGCCGGCCGCCTTCGCGAACGCAGTCGAGGATGCCCTGAGCCCGATGGGCGCGACCGTCAACGAGACGCCGCTGGCGCCCGACTACGTATGGAGCCTGGCGAACGGGAACCGGACCTAGAGAACGCGATCGACGCAACGAGGAGAGGTAGGTAAGGGATGGCAGTAGCAGGCAAGGTAGGCGAGGCGTTCTTCCCGAACTCGATTCCGTTCGCGTACCAGACACAGCGGCTTGTCTGTGAGGCGCCGTTCGGAGGCGGCGAGATGACGGAGGTCAGTTACGCGCTGGCGCGGATGACCGAGGATGACTTCGAGAGCTGGTACGAGGGCTGGAACTGGCTCGGCGACATCGCGAGGGGCGATGGTGATGCGGCAACCGCCGCGGGCAACACCGTCACGGCCCGGGAGCGACTGTTCGCTGCGGCGAACTACTACCGCAGCGCCGAGTTCTTCATCCCCCCCGACGACGAGAGAATGATGTCCACGTGGCGGGCGATGACGGAGGCCTTCAGGAAGGCCGGCGATCTGATGGATCCGCCCTTCGAGTGGATCAGCTGGACCGACGATCAGGGAAACGAGATGGTCG
>JAOTZF010000040.1 GCA_029861485.1 Thermoleophilia bacterium
AACCCGCGCCCGTGGTGGATCTGATGGCCGCCCTCAAGGCCAGCCTCGATCACGCCACCGGCGATGAGGGCGACGAGCGCGCGGCCTCGTGAGCTCCGTCGCATGGGACCCGGTCACCGGGGGGCCCGTGCTGCTCGCGCCCGGACGCGCCGCGCGCCCCCACGACACCAGGGCCGCGAGGAATCCCAGCCGCCGACCCTGCCCGTTCTGCGAGGGGGCAGAGCAGGACACCCCGCTGGAGACCTACGCCGAGCGCCCTGAGGGCGGGGAGCCCAACACCCCGGGGTGGTCGGTGCGCGTCGTGCCGAACAAGTTCCCCGTGATCGCCGAGGACGAGGGAATCCATGAGGTCGTCATCCCGACCTCCCGGCACGTGGTCGAGCTGACCGAGCTGACCGAGCAGGAGGCCGCGCGCGCGCTCCGCGTATGGGCGATTCGCCTCGAGGCGATCGGCACCGATCCGCGCGGCCTGTGGCCGTTCTGCTTCGTCAACCAGGGCGCCGCGGCCGGGGCCTCCCTCCAGCACACCCACGCTCAGATCGTCGGTCTGCCGGTCGAGCCTCCACGCCTGCTGGCAATCGAGCGCACCTTCGCGCGCGCCAACCCGGTCGCCGAGGATCTCGCGGCGGCGGACACGAGGCTCGTCGCGGAGGCCGACGGGATGGCTGCCTGGTGCCCCGCGGTGCCGCCGTACACGGGAACGGTGCGCATCGCACCGCGGGAGCCCACCGCGGCGCTGGGAGAGCACACGGACTTCGGCGAGCTCGGTCGGCTCTTGCTCGATGTGGCGACCCGCATCGACTCGGCTCTGGGGGCGCCCTCGCTCAACCTGCTGGTCCACCAGCGCCGCCCGGTTGGCCCGGATGCCTACCACTGGCACATCGACGTGGTGCCTCGGGTCGGCACGCTCGCAGGACTCGAGCTCGGTTCGGGCGTGATCGCGATCGCCGGGGCGCCCGAGGCCACGGCCGCCCGCTTGCGCCAAGCCTGATCTGCTCGGGCGTCCAGTTGAGCAGAGTTGCAGTTCCTGTCAGCCTGGCCGCCGTTGCTCCCGCATCGACGCACAATCGTCGCTCTGGCCGTGGCAGCGGCCTCGGTCGCGATCCCGGGCTGGGAGGCTCTCGCGACCACCAGCTCAGCTGAGCTGAAGCGCGAGCGCCTTCGCTATGCGTTTCCGGCGAACCAACTCGGTGCGCGGACACTGAGGTGCGCGGGTTACGACGGCAGCAGGGTCACGGTCGGCATCATCGACACCGGGATCGCGGCGCGCACACCGGTGCTGCGCGGACGCCTCGCCGGGTTCCGCAACTTCATCGAGGACCGCCAGGGCGCGTTCGATGACAATGGCCACGGCACCGCGATGGCGGCCCTCGTCACCTCGATCGCGCCTGGAAGCAGGGTGCTCATGGCCCGGGCCGGCAACGCGCGCGGGCACGTGGACGTGCGGGCGGCCAAGCGGGCGATGTCGTGGCTCCGCAATCCCGGCAACGGCCGGCGCCGCCCGGACATCGTCCTGATGTCGTTCAGGATCGGGCGTGAGGACGTCCGCATGCGGCGCGGTATCCGCAAGTTGCAGGCGCGAGGTATGGCGGTAGTGGCGGCGGCCGGGAACTCCGGGCCGGGCCCGAGAACGGTCACCACCCCGGCGGACTACCCAGAGGTGCTGTCGGTGGGCGCGACCGACGCCGCCGGCAGGGTCGCGTCATTCTCGAGTCGCGGACCCGCGCGACGCCAGCGCGGGCCCAACTTCCGCAGACAATCCCGCTTCGTAGTGAAGCCCGACGTGATGGCGCCCGGTGTGCGTCTTGACGTTCCACCGGAGGCGCGGCGGGGTGGGAAGGCGACGGGCACCTCGCATGCCGCGGCTGTCGCGACCGGGGCGCTCGCGCTTGCGGCCGACGCGCGGCCG
Organism: Thermoleophilia bacterium; assembly: GCA_029861485.1. Taxonomy (GTDB): domain Bacteria; phylum Actinomycetota; class Thermoleophilia; order Miltoncostaeales; family Miltoncostaeaceae; genus CAMYIK01. Next base: position 1,910 of record JAOTZF010000040.1, read on the forward strand.
GCGCTCCGAGGCCAGCGCCTCGTCCAGCTTGCCCGGGTCACGGCCCGGGACATCGGCGCCAAGGGCCGGGATCCGATAACGGGCTATGGACGGCTGAACGTGGCGGCGATGATGCGCCTGAGGGATCCGGCCCAGAGGCGCTGCGCTGCGCGTCCTCTAGGAGTTGGCCTCCTCGGCTGAGGCGCTCTGCTCAGCGGCTGGCGCGTCGTCGTCGTCGTCGGGCTCTGCCACCGCGGCGACCGCGGCGACCTCGTCGCCATCGGGGAGATTCATGAGCGTTACGCCCTCGGTCGCCCGCCCCATGCGGCGTACACCGCTGGTGTCCAACCGGATGACCTGGCCCTGCTGGCTGATGAGCAAGAGCTGCTGGGCGTCGCGCACCGGGCGCGCCGCGACCAGCTGGCCCTTGCGATCGGTCTCCTTGATGGTGCGCACACCCTTGGTCGGCCGCCCTTTGCAGGGGTAATCGGCAAAGTTGGTGCGCTTGCCGAACCCGTTGGCGGTCACCACCATGAGGTCGAGCGAGTCGTCGCTGATCGCGCAGAGGGACAACACCTTGTCGCCCTTGCCGAGATTGATTCCCCGCACCCCGCGGGTGCCCCGACCCATGGGGCGCGCCGCGGACTCCTTGAACCGGGCCGCCTGACCGCCGGCGGAGACGATCATCAAGTCGTCGGCGCCGTCGGTGCGCTGCACGCCGATCACCTCGTCACCCTCGTTCAGGCGGATGGCGATGAGTCCCTTGTCCTTGAAGATCGTGTCGTAGTCGGAGAACTCGGTCTTCTTGACGTAGCCGTCGCGAGTCGCAAGCACCAGGTAGCGCGCTTCCTCGTAGTCGCGGGTGGCGAAGACCGCACGGATCTCCTCGTCCTTCTCGAGGTTGAGCACGTTCGCCACATGGCGGCCGCGCGAGTCGCGGGAGCCTTGCGGCAGCTGGTGGACCTTCTGCCGGTATACGCGGCCCTGGTCGGTAAAGAACAGAAGGAAGTCGTGGGTCGAGGCGATGAACAGATGTTCGACGTAGTCCTCGTCGTCCTTCACCTTCGTGCCGCGCAGGCCCTTGCCACCGCGCCGCTGGGCGCGGTAGGTCGTCACGGGCAGGCGTTTGAGATAGCCGGCGCGCGTCACCGAGATCACCATCTCCTCCTCGGCGATCAGGTCCTCGAGGTCGAGATCGCCCTCGCCCGGGATCAGCTCGGTGCGCCGCTCGTCGGCGTAACGCGCCCGGATCTCGATCAGCTCGTCCCTGATCACGCCGAAGATCCGCTTCTCGTCGCCGAGAATCCCCCGCAGCTCGGCGATCTGCTCCTGCAGCTCGGCATGCTCCGCGCGCACCTTGTCGGCCTCGAGCTGGGTGAGCCTCTGCAACCTCATGTCGAGGATCGCGCGCGCCTGCACCTCGGTGAGGTCGAACTCGCTCATCAGCCCCTCGCGGGCCTCGTCCGGATCCGCCGCCGACCGAATCAGCGCGATGACCTCGTCGATGCGCCCCAGGGCGGTCAGCAGACCCTCGAGGATGTGGGCTCGAGCCTCGGCGCGCCGCAGACGGAAGCGCGAGCGCCGCGTGATTACCTCGCGCTGGTGATCCAGGTAGTGGCGCAGCATCTCGAGCAGGTTGAGCGTGCGCGGCACCCCGTCGACCAGGGCGATCGCGTTGACTCCGAAGGTCGTCTGCGCCGGGGTGTGCTTGAAGATCTTGTTCAGCGCGACCTCGGGAATGGCATCCCGTCGCAGCTCGATGACCACCCGGAGCCCGTCGCGACCGCTCTCGTCCCGCAGATCCGCGATCTCGGGTAGCACCTTCTCGTTGGCGAGATCCGCCATCTTGCGGACCAGCTCCGCCTTGTTCACCTGATAGGGGAGCTCGGTGAACACGATCGCGTTGCGACCGTGCTTCAAGGGCTCGTTGTGCGCCCGGCCGCGGACCAGGACCCGGCCGCGCCCGGTGCGGTAGGCGTCCACCACGCCGGAGCGGCCGACGATGAAGCCGCCCGTCGGGAAGTCGGGCGCGGTGACGTGCGCCAGGAGGTCGTCAACCGATGCGGTGGGATCGTCGATCAGCGCGATGGTGGCGTCGATCACCTCGCCGGCGTTGTGCGGCGGGATGTTCGTCGCCATGCCGACCGCGATGCCGGAGGAGCCATTGATCAGCAGGTTCGGCACCCGCGACGGGAGCACCGTCGGCTCCGTGCGCCGATCATCGTATGTCGGCGCGAAGTCGACGGTCTCCTCGTCGATGTCGCGGAGCATCTCCGTGGCGATGGAGGCGAGGCGGGCCTCGGTGTAGCGCATCGCGGCCGCGGCGAACTCGCTGGAGCCGAAATTGCCCTGGCCGTCGACGAGGGGGTAGCGGCTGGCGAAGTCTTGCGCGAGGCGTACGAGCGTGTCGTAGATGGCGGAGTCGCCGTGCGGGTGGTACTCACCCATCACCGTTCCGACGATGTTCGCGCTCTTGACGTACCCGCGATTGGGCTGCAGCCCGCGGTCGTGCATCGCAAACAGCACCCTGCGGTGCACGGGCTTCAGCCCGTCGCGCACATCCGGCAGCGCGCGCCCGACGATCACGCTCATGGCGTAGTCGAGGTACGAGGTGCGCATCTCGTTCTCGAGCTCGCGCGGTTCGATGCGCCCGAGGCGGTCGATCGTGGACATCAGCGGACTCCTTTACACATCGAGGAAGCGCACGCTCTGTGCGTTCTTCTCGATGAACTCGCGCCGCGGTTCGACCTTGTCGCCCATGAGCGTCGAGAAGAGCAGGCCGGCGGAGACCTCGTCGTCCATCGTCACCTGCATGAGGATGCGGCGGTCGGGATCCATCGTGGTTTCCCAGAGTTGCTCGCTGTTCATCTCGCCGAGACCCTTGAAGCGGCTCAACTGGATGCCGTCGCGGCAGAGCTCGAGCAGACCGGTACGAAGCTCCTCGAAGGTCTCCGCAGTGCGTCGCTTGGTCCCGCGCTCCAAGGTGAAGGCCGGGGTGCCGACGATCTCCTGGAGCTTCTCGCGTGATCTGCGGAGGCCGTTCAAATCGCGGCTGAGGAACATCTCCAGGGGCAGCACGACGGTGCGCGCTTCGCTCGTGTGCGCGTCGACCGATCGCGCGGTCACGGCGCCGGCGACGGTGTTGACCTTCTCGACCGTGACCTCATACCCGGGCGAGTCCGCCGCCTCGATCGCCGTGCGGAGCGCCTCAAGGTCCTCCGGCTGGGCGGCCGCCAGGCCATGCCGCTGGACGAAGTCGACCACGTCGGCCCCATGACGGCCGCGTAGGGCGGAGGTCCAGCCGGCGTACTCGCGGTGCGCGCGCACCAAGCGGGCGTACTTCGCCTTGGTGAGGTGGGTGGTCTGGGCGCCAGCGGGAGTGATGTCGATGTCGCCCAGGTTTTGATCGACCAGCCATTCCTCGAGGTCGCCGTCCTTCTCCATGTAGCGCTCCTGCCGACCCGCCTTGACCTTGTAGAGGGGCGGACAGGCGATGTAGACGTGCCCGCTGTCGATGAGGTGGCGCATGTGCTGGAACAAGAAGGTGAGGATGAGCGTGCGGATGTGCGCGCCATCGACGTCGGCGTCGGTCATGACGACGATCTTGTGGTACCGCAGCTTCTCGGCGTCGTAATCGTCGCCGATCCCGGTGCCGATCGCCGTGATCATGGCCTGGATCTCGTTGTTGCTGAGGACCTTGTCGATCCTGGCCTTCTCGACGTTGATGATCTTGCCGCGCAGGGGAAGAATCGCCTGGAAGCTCGACTGTCGTGCCTGAACGGCGGAGCCTCCCGCAGAGTCCCCCTCCACGAGGAAGAGCTCGCAGTTCTGGGGGTCTCGGTCCGAGCAGTCGGCGAGCTTGCCTGGCAGGCTGGTCGCGTCCATCACCCCCTTGCGCCGCGCCAGGTCGCGCGCCTTGCGGGCGGCGAGGCGGGCCTGCGCCGCGCCGACGGCCTTGCCGACGATCGCGCGACCGGAGGTGGGATTCTCCTCGAGGTAGTCGGTCAGCCCCTGGGCCGTGACCTGATTGACGAACCCGGCGATCTCGGAGTTGCCGAGCTTCGTCTTTGTCTGCCCCTCGAACTGGGGCTCGCGGAGCTTGACCGACACGATTGCGGTCAGGCCCTCGCGGGCGTCCGGGCCCTCGAGGTTGTCGTCCTTCTCCTTGAGGATGTTCTTTGCGCGGGCGAAGTCGTTCAGCGTGCGGGTGAGGGCGGCCCGAACGCCGGTCAAATGCGTACCGCCTTCATGCGTGTTGATGTTGTTCGCGAAGGTGTAGACAGCCTCGCTGTAGGCGCTGGTCCACTGGAGGGCCATCTCGACCGCGCCTTCCTCTCCCTCCGTGGAGAGATAGATGACATCACGGTGGAGCGGGTCCCGGCTCTGATTGACATGGCGGACGAAGTCCTCGATGCCCCCCTCGAACTGGAACTCGACCTCGTTGCCTTCCGCACGCTCGTCGACCAGCCGGATCCTGAGCCCGCGAGTGAGGAAGGCCGTCTCGCGAAAGCGCTCGGCGAGGGTCTCGAAGTCGAACCCGGGCTCCTCGAAGATGTCGGGGTCGGGAAGGAAGCTGATGAGGGTACCGGTCTCCGTGCCGCCCTTCTGGGAGGTCATCTCGCCGACCGGCTCCCCGCGGCTGTAGTCCTGGGTCCAGATCCGTCCATCGCGGCGCACCTCGGCGCGGAGGCTCTCGGAAAGCGCGTTGACGACGCTCACGCCGACACCGTGAAGGCCTCCGGAGACCTTGTAGCCGTCACCACCGAACTTTCCGCCCGCATGCAGGACGGTCAGCACGACCTCGAGGGCGCTCTTACCCTCCTGATCGGCCATCGCGTCGACAGGGATGCCGCGACCGTTGTCACGAACCGTGCAGCTGCCCTCCGGGTGGAGGGTCACCTCGATTCTGGTGCAGTGGCCGGCGAGCGCCTCGTCTACGCTGTTGTCGACCACCTCGTAGACCAGGTGGTGAAGGCCCCGCGGACCCGTCGTGCCGATGTACATGCCCGGACGGCGGCGCACCGCCTCGAGCCCCTCCAGGACCGTAATGTCGCCGGCGTCGTAGCCGGCCGCATCCAGATCCTGGCTATCGGTCATGGGCTGACTCAAATCACTCCTCGAACGGTTGATTAATTGTAGCAGTGAATCACGCTGGAATGCCCACGCAATGTGTCAATTTGCAGGAAAAGTCCTCAGCTTTGACGCCGTTCTAGGCCCTGGGCCGCCGCTCGTTGCAACACCTCGCGCAGCCGCTCGTCCTCCACCCCTTCGACGAGCCGCCGGGCGGCCGCCTTCGCGGCCGGGCCGGGCGGTGGCGGCGGTGGCTCCGGACGGTCGTCGACGACCGGTTGGCGGGCCGCGGACTCGGAGATCGAGAAGCGGAGTCTCGAGAGCGGGATATCCGGGGCTTCGCGCCGCAGCCCATCGATCAACATGTCGTGCCTGGCCGATAACTCCTGGGCCCAGGTTCCGTCCGAACACGCGATCGTCAGCACACCGGCCCGGCTGCGGCGTAGCGGGGTGGAGAAGCGGGCAATCTCCTCTCCCGCCACGGCCGGCCACCGCTCCCGCAATAGGGTGATGCCCGCGCCCTCCGGGGCGCCGCCGGGGCGCGTGAATCGCCCGAGGCGGTCCGCCACGCGCAGGGGGTCCCGTCGTCTCCTAGCCCACCGCGACATCGCCCGCCTCCACATGGAGCACCTGGGCCGAAACGGCGCGCGCGAGCTCGGCGACAGCAGGATCGGCGGTCGTGATGAGGGTCTGACCGCTGTCAGCCACGGCCTCGAGCAGTCGGGCGCGACGGTCGGGGTCGAGTTCGCTCAGAGCGTCGTCCAGCAGCAGAATCGGCCGGGCCACGACCTCTGACAGGTGGTCACGGTGGGCAAGCGTCAGGGCCAGCGCGGCCGTACGCTGCTCCCCTTGGCTGCCCGAGGAACGCAGATCGAGCTCGCCCGCCCATAGCCCGACGTCGTCACGGTGGGGTCCCGACAGGGTCTGCGCTGCCGCGATGTCACGCGGCCGTCGCTCATCCATCATCTCGAGCAGGACTCTCTCGAGATCCTCGCCGGGCACGCCGCGCAGCGCTGATGGAGATGGATCCAGGCGCAGCGCGCCCTCATCGCCACCGCCCAGAGCCTCGAACCAGTGCCGGAACGGCTCGCCCAAGTCGACGATGGCCTGTCGGCGGGCCCGGATGATCTCGGCCGCGAGAGGGATCATCTGGCGCTCCCAGGGTGTCAACTCCGTAGCGGATACCTCACCGGACCGGACGCGGCGAAGCAGGGCGTTGCGCTGGGAGATGGCGTGCTTGTAGCCGGACGATGACTCGCGGTAGCCGGACCGGGAGGCCTCCAGAAGACGGTCGAGATGCCGGCGCCGGGCCGCCGGCGGGCCCTTCACGATCCTCAGCTCATCCGGAATGAACACCAGCACGGCGCCGGGGACGGCCCACTCGCCGAGCGCGCGGACCGGTGCGTCATCGATCGACATCCGCCGGCCGCGAAGAGGGGCGTATCCGATGGCGCGCTCGCGCCGGCCGCCGGGCCCATCGAGGCTTACCTCGACGCGCGCCGCCTCGGCCCCCCGGCGCACGATCTCCGCCTCGCGCGAGCTGCGCGGAGACACCCCGAGGCAGCCCATCGTCAGGGCCTCGACGAGCGAGGTCTTGCCTGCGCCGTTCGGCCCCCAGATCACGACCAGTCCCGGCTCAAGATCGATCTGCGCGCGAGCCCAGCAGCGCAGGTCGGTGACCCGCACCGCCCGCGCCCGCCAGGTCTCGGTCACGCGTTGAGGCGGATGGGCATCAGGAGGTAGCGGAAGCTCTCGTCGGCGCCGCGCAGAAGCCCGGGCCTGAGGGGGCTGATGAGCCCGATCCGCAGCTCCTCGCCGGTGCAACTCTCGACCCCCGCACGCAGGTACTCGACGTTGAATCCAATCTCGAGCGGCTCTCCGGAGAAGACCACCGGCAGGCTCTCCTCGCCCACTCCGACCTGATCGGAGACCGTCGAGATGGTGACCTGCCCCTCCTCGAAGGCCATCCGCACGGGGCTGTTTCGCTGCGCCAGCACGCCGATGCGCGCGAGAACCGCGGACAACTCGCTGCGATCGAACACCACGTCGTGCTCGAACTCGTCCGGCACGAGCTGACGATAGTCCGGGAACTGCCCGTCGATGACGCGCGCGGTCACCCGGGCACCCGCCACGCGGAAGACGGCTTGCGATTCGGTGATGGCCACCTCGAGGCTCTCGGCGTCGGACGCCGCGGCGAGCCGAGCCACCTCGATGAGCGCGCGCGCGGGAATGATGGCCTCGGTGAGTTCGCTCGGCGGCTGCTCGAGCGAGGTCTCACGCACAGCGAGTCGGTAGGAATCGGTGGCGACCATCGTGAGCCCGCCGGGGCCGATCCTCAGCAACGCGCCGGTCAGAACCGGTCGGGTCTCATCGCGGGAGGCGGCTCGGGCGACGACATCGATCGCCGACACGAGCGTCGCGGCCTCGATGGCTATGCCCTCGTCATCCCCGGCGGGCAACTCGGGGAAGTCGGATGCCTGGAGACAGTTCAGGGAGAATTGGGATCGACCCGCGGAAAGCGACAGCACCCCTTCGTTCTGCCGGTGCTCCAGAAGCACGTCACCCTCTGGCATGGAGCGCACGATGTCCCCGGCGATACGCGGCAACGCGACCGCGCCCGACTCGGAGATGTCGGCCTCGAGTGGCACGCGTATCGAGAGCTCCATGTCCGTAGCCGCGATCTCCGCTTGCCCCGCATTCGCGGTGATGAGCACGTGGGACAGAATCTGAATGGTGCTCTTGGCCGATGTTGCCCTGACGGCTGAGCCGAGGGTCGCAGCGAGTTCCTCGCGGCGGCAGGTCAAACGCAATGGGGGCCTCCTGGGGCCGCGACATCCCCACAGCTCGTGGGTCGGCCATCATTCTCTTTATTACCTATTGAAATCGGTAGTAGTAGAGGTAGGGGGTGTTGACGGTGTGTATGAGTGGTCTTCCTCCTGCTCGCGGTCACATTACTGCCGTTGACAGCGGCGGGAGAGCCTGTGATCGCCGAGTGGACAAAAGGGTGCCTTTCAACAGCTAAGCGACGGCAGCGGACGCCGGGGTGAACCATGTGGATGGCGGTGACCGTCTGTGCACCGGCTTGTCCCCACCCTACGAATGACAGAAATGTCACCTTTCTTGGGCCAGGCGGGTGTGGAGAACTCTGACGGCGG
>JAOTZF010000215.1 GCA_029861485.1 Thermoleophilia bacterium
TTCGGGAATACTCGCCTCAGAGCGATCAGGCCGCTCGGTGCGCTATCGCGTGCGCTACTCGGCGCTGGCGGGCCTGCTGAGGGGTCTCGCCGACGCGATTGAGCGTTGCGAGCACGGCTGCTGCGACGCGGACTGCGCCGACATCTCAGAGTCGGAAACCATCACCGTCGGAGGGGGTGAGAGATGACGCGCTTCATGATCCCGCGCGTGGCGCACTGCTGCGAGGGCGCGAGACGCCGGTCCTGGGCACGACCGTAAAACTGCCCGCACGTGCCCGGTCAGTGGCGCCGATGCCACTCCACCAGGCGCTCCGCTGCCGCGGTGACATCCCCGGTCGACCCGGCGAAAGAAAAGCGCACCCACGCTCGGCCACGGCTCGGATCGAAGTCGATTCCCGGGGTTGCGGCGACGCCGATGTCGCTGAGCCACGACCGGCAGAGCTCCGAGGAATCGTCACTCAGCCTCGATGTGTCGGCGTAGGCGTAGAAGGCGCCGTCAGCTGGCGCGTGCTGTGGCATTCCCGCCTCGGGAAGCGCCGCCAACAACACGTCGCGGTTTGCAGCGTAGCGGCGGACGTGGGAGTCGAGCTCCTTTGCGCACTCGAAAGCGCGGATGGCCACGAGCTGGCTCAGCGTCGGCGGCGAGATCGTAAGGTTCTGGGCCAGGCGCTCGATCGGGCCGATGAGCGGATCCGGCGCGACGATCCATCCCAACCTCCAGCCGGTCATCGAGTAGTACTTCGAGAAGCTGTTGATGACCACCGCGTCGTTCCACACCGACAGAGCCGTCGGGGTGTCGTGGCCGTAGCTCAGCCGGTGGTAGATCTCGTCGGCGATCAGTCGCACTCCATGGGCACGGCACCAGTCGGACACCGCCCGTAGCTCCTTGGCCGTCAGCGCCGAGCCGGTCGGGTTCGACGGGCTTGCGAGTACCAGCCCGTCGAGGGGCCCAGCAGTCTCGAGCATCGTCGCCGTGGGTTGAAATCGCGTTTCAGGACCGACCGCGAGACCGACCACATCCACGCCGAACGCCTCAAGGGCGTTGCGATAGCAGGGGTAGCCGGGCTCGAGCAGAGCCACCCGGTCGCCGGCGTCGAAGCAGGCGAGAAACGTGAGGGAGAACGCGCCGGACGCCCCAGTGGTCACGATCACGTTGGCCGGGTCGACTGAGACGCCGTAAAGCTCGCCGTAGCTCGCTGCGATGCGCTCACGCAAAGCGGGGATCCCGGTGGCGTCGGTGTATCCCAGGGGTCCCGAGCGCAGCAGTCGCTCAGTCTCGCGCAGCACCCCCTCGGGGGCGCCGGTCGAGGGTTGGCCGACCTCCAGGTGAAGGACGTCGCCTGTGAGGGCCTCCCTCTCTGCGGCGGCCTTCATGACCTCCATCACATAGAAGGGCGCGATGTCGGCTCGCGAGGCGACCTTGGGAACGGGGTGCTCGGCATTACCCACCCGGGGAGGATAGTGCGTGGACTCACCTGGCCCGGTCCGGGGGGACGGGCCTTCGCCCTCCGCTCGGCGGCGATGCGTAACGTGACCCCATACGCAAACTTGCCGCAGCCGCGCTGATCGCGGGCGCGTTGGTACTGGTCTCGAGGTGCTGATCGACCCGCAGACGGGGCTGGACCACGAGCAACGCATGCTCGCATCGAGCCACTTCATGGACAGCCGCTTCGTTGACTTCTTCTGCGGGTGATCGACTCGCCCGGGGTCTGTGTGCCCAACCGGCGTGACTTCGATCGGCGTGGAGCCGTAGCATGCCTCGGCGTTTCCTACCCCTGACTTTGGAGAGCTTGTGCTGAATCGATTCGGCTTTCGAACCCTGCTGATGCTGATGCTGCTGGTGCTCAGCCTCGGCCTGCTGGCCGCCGGCTGCGGCGATGATGACGATGACTCGGGTGATTCCGCTGACACGGTCGAGATGACCACCACCGAGGAGACCGATGGCGGCGAGGACACCACGGCCGAAGAGCCGGCCGACGTCGCTCCCCAGGTCATCGAGATCCCGACCGCAGAGTCGGGATTGGCCTACGCGGTCACCGAGGTGACCGCCGCGCCCGGCACGATCACGCTCACAACGCTCAACGAGCAGTCGGTGCCGCACAACATCGCTATCGACGAGCCCACCCAGCAGATCGGTGAGATCGTGCAGGACGGCGGCACCTCCGAGATCACCATCACCATCGACGAGCCCGGCGAGTACGAGTACTACTGCTCCGTGCCCGGTCACCGCGAGGCCGGAATGGTCGGGAAGCTCATCGTCGAGTAATCACTCCGTGACCGGTCCGGCGTTGGGTCTTTCGCGACCGCCTGGACCCCTGCTAACCTTGCCCGCGCCGCCGACTTGGTGGCACCTTGCCTTTGATGACGCCCCGCGCAGAACTGCCCCTCTCCACGCCAGACGTCCTGCGCGCCACGACCCACGGGAGCAGCGCCCGCTGACTTCTCGGACTGCCCGTGCCACCTAGGCGTCGTCCCGACAACCGGCCGCCATCAGGCCGACCGACGCGAATCAACGACGCCATCCGCGTCGATCAAGTTCGCCTGATCGACCACAATGGCGACAACCGCGGCGTCATGTCGACCGACGACGCGCGTGACATCGCCGCCAACGCGAACCTGGATCTCGTCGAGGTCGCTGCCGATGCCAGGCCGCCGGTCTGCCGCATCATGGACTACGGCAAGTGGCGCTACGAGCAGGAGC
>JAOTZF010000041.1 GCA_029861485.1 Thermoleophilia bacterium
ACCGAGAAACTCGCGTCGTTGACGGCCTTGACGCCGCCGAAGCTCTTGGCGAGGCCGTCGACCTCGAGGATGGGGCTCTCAGGCATCGAGGTGGAGCTCCTCCTTCTTGCCGAACAGGCCCTGCGGCCGGAAGGCCATCAGCGCCATGATGATGAGGCCGATCACGACCAGGCGCAGCGCCGCGACCTCGTCGCTCTCCAGCCCGGGAAAATCGAGGAAGCGGGTGCCGGCGAAGATGAAGCTGATCACGATCGCGCCGACCACCACCCCGAGATAGCTGCCGAACCCGCCGAGGATCAGGATGGCGAAGGCCAGGAAGGTCACGATCGGCTCGAAGTTCTCGGGGAAGAGCGTCGTGTTCTGGAGGGTGAAGAACACCCCGGCAAGGGCGGCGATGGCCGAACCGAGGGCGAGCGCTTGGAGCTTGTAGGCGAAGACCGGCTTGCCGACCGCCGCGGCGGCCTCCTCGTTCTCGCGTACGGCGCGTAGCACCCGGCGCCATGGCGTCTTGCCGAGGTACCAAAGCAACAACGCCACCAGGCCGGCGGCCACCCACACCATGACGAGCAACGGAACGCGACGGTCGAGGCCGATGCCGAGGTCGCTGAAGAACGCCAGGACGTCGTCGTTGAAGTCTCGCCAGGGCCCGCTGGCTTGGCGCAGGCCGAGCGAGCCCCCGGTCGTCTCCTGCTCGTTGAGGATGGTTATTCGCACGATCTCGGCGGCCGCGATCGAAGTGATGGCGAAGTAGTCCGCGCGCAGCCGCAGGGTGGGGATGCCGAGCAGCACGCCGGCCACCGCTCCGCAGATCAGCGCCCACGGCACCCCGAGCCACACGGGGTAGCCGGCTATCAGTGCAAGGCCCATGGCATAGGCGCCGATCGCCATGAAGGCGACGTGGCCGAAGTTGATCAGGCCCGCGTCGCCGACCTCGACCTGGAGCCCGAGGGTGAAGATCGCGAAGACGCCAGCGACCGTGAGCACGAAGGCCCAGAAGCCGAATGCGAGCAGCGGATCCACTTAGGCCGTTCGCTCCCGATGACCGAAGATGCCTTGCGGTCGCACGAGAAGGATCAGGATCAGCACAGCGAAACCGACCGCCTCTTTGTAGGTGGGGACGAAGATCATCGTCGACCACTCCTGCACGAGGCCGATCGCGAGGCCGCCGACCAGGGCCCCGTAGGCGTTGCCGATGCCCCCCAACACGACGGCCGCGAAGATGGGCAGCAGCAGGAACCAACCGGTGTTCGGGCTCAAGGTCGTGTTGATGGCGGCGAACATGCCGGCAAGGCCGGCAAGCGAGCCGGACAGGATCCAGGTGTACGTGATCACGCGGCCGGTGTTGATTCCGGCCACCTCGGCAAGGTCCTGGTTGTCGGACATGGCGCGCATCGACTTGCCGAGTCGCGTCAGCTTCAGTAGCAGTCCGACGGCGACGAGCACCACGCCGGCGGCCGTGATCACGATCACCTGATTGAGGCTGATGGTGAGGCCGAAGGGGTGCCAGGCCTGGGTCTGGTCAACATCGAGCGTGCGCACCTCACCTCCCCACACGAACAGGATGAGGTTGCGCAGCACGAATGCCAGACCGATGGTCATCAGCAGCAGCTGCATGATCCCGGCGCCGCGATTGCGCATCGGGCGCCAGATGGCCCATTCGAGCACCAGTCCGAGGACTGCAACGACGACGATGGCTCCCAGCGCGGCCGCGATCAGCGGCAGGCCCAGGGTGACGTTGACGACGAACGCCGCATAGCCGCCCAAGGTCATGAAGTCGCCGTGGGCGAAGTTCACCAGCTTCAGGATGCCGTAGACGAGTGAGAGTCCGATAGCTCCGAGAGCGAGGATCGAACCGCTCGCCAGACCGTTGATTGTCGTCTGCAGAAGCTCTTCCACGCCCCCCCCTGCGGCGATGGGAAGGCTATCGGTTGCGCCGACCGCCACGCGGCGTTCACCGGCCCGGAGTTACACGCCGGCGGCTTCCAAGAGCAGGCCCTCGCCGAGTCCGGCCTCGACGATTTCCACCGTCTGGAGGCGGTACGCCCTTCGAACGCCGTCGATCACCGCCGCGACGGGCCCGAGCAGCGCCGCGCGCGCCGACGCGATCTCGGCCCGCTCGCAGATTTCGTGGGCCGGCGCGGCGGTCACCACCTCGAAGAGATCCTCCGTGCGGTGCGCGTCCAGGCGCGCGGCGCCGTCGAGGCGACTGAGCGCGGTGGACAGCGGGCCGGACGCGACGGCGCAGTCGCTGGGATGCCGTTCGGCGAGCGGGATCGTCAGTCGCTCCACCTCGGTCGAGATCTCATAGAGTGCGTCAAGCGATGGAGGGTCCTCCAGCTCGAAGCGCTCAGCGAGCTGGGTTAGGCCCGCCGGTAGCGTCGTCGACCACCACAGCCGGCCCTCCCGCGCCCCGAGCAGCACCGTTCGTGCGATGGCGGGCTCGATGGCGATCAGCTCCTCGGGCTGCTCGAGGGCCTCCGACATGATGCCCCGGAAGCTCAGCTTGGCCTCGTCGAGCTCTGACAGCACGCGCGGCAGGGTCCCGGCGAGCTGTGCGATGCGATCCAGCAGCTCGTCGGCGTTGACGACGCTGCGCACCGGCTCGGCGCAGGCGACGGACAGGCGCACGGCGCCAGCCTCTCGGGCGTCCTCGGCCATCTGCGCGACGACCATCGCCGTCAGCTCCACTCGCCGCTCGTCCATCATGCCGGTCTGCTCCACTCCGTCGGCGAGCCCGGTGATCGTCGCCGCCCGCAGAAGCGGTTCGATGCCGTCGCGAGCCACGTGCGCGACGAGCATCTGCACGCGGTCGCTGCCGATGTCGATGGCAGCCAAGGGGGAAGAGGGCGGGTTTCCGCGAGGCGGTAGGGCTGTTGACACCGGCGGCGATCGTAGACCCGCCCCCGCTTTTCCCGCCCTATCGGCTACGCGCTTTGCCTGCTAATAGCGGATCTGCGCCACTCGCCGCGCGTAGGCGCGGGTGCGAACGAGGGACATCGCCGAAACGGCGCCGGCCCCGGCCGCAAGGCAGACGTGCAGCGCGGCGGCCTCCGGGCTGGTGATCAGGAGGGCGGCTGCGACGGCCACGAGGCCGGCGCACAGGCCGAGAGAGTACGCGGCAAGCGCCCTCGCGCGACGCGGAACGCTGGGACGCGGCGGTGGGAGAAGGCGCAGCTGCGGCCGGTCGGGGCGCGGCGCGCTGCCGTGAATCGGTGCGGTGCTGAGCATGCGAACGAATGTACGCCTCGAGACCGATGGCGAACAGACGTTCGACGCATGACGTGTTGCAGATGGCGCAATCTGCGTTTCAGGGGCGCGATGGGGGCTCCAGCCCAAAAGTTCGCGTCCGATGGTTTGTCATGTGGGGAGATGTGGGGTACCGTGGGGATCGGATGCAACGTCGGCTACTCAGCGGGAACTACGACTGCAGTCTGGACAATCGCTACCGATTGGCGGTCCCCGCGCGTCTGAGAGACAGATTCGCCGACGGGGTGGTGATCGCCTGGTGGCTCGACCCCTGTCTGGTGCTGGTGCCGCGCCTCGAGTGGGGTCCGCTCGTGCAGCGCACTTTCGGCGAGATGAGCGTGCTCGACGACGACCAGCGCGAGCTCAGCCGCTTCCTGCTCGCGGGGGCGTTCGACCAGGAGCTCGACAAGCAGGGGCGCGTGCTGCTGCCCCCGGAGTTGCGGGAGCACGCGGGCATCGACGCTCAGGCAAAGGTGGTCGGGGCCGGCGACTACCTGGAGGTGTGGAACCCGGATCAGCTCGCGACCCGCTTCGCGGAGTTGCGCAAAGAGGGGGTGTCTCAACGTGCAAAGCGTCTTGCTAGCCGAATGGCGTAGCGTGGCCGAGGCCCACCACGAGCCGGTGCTCGCCGAGGAAGTGGTGCGCCTGCTGAGCCCACGCGCGGGCGAGGTCGTGGTGGACTGCACCTTCGGTGCCGGGGGCCACGCCCGCCGAATCGCCGGCGGTCTCGGCCCGGAGGGCCTCTACATCGCGATCGACCGGGATCCGGTTGCCGAGGAGCACTTCCGTCGTTTTGCCGACGACGTGGTGTGCCGCACCAGGTTCATCGCCGGGAACTTCGCCGAGGTGCTGACGCAGCTCCTCGATGAGGGCGTCCGCGCCGACGCGGTCTTGATGGACCTGGGCGTGTCGTCGATGCAGATCGACGCTCCCGAGCGTGGCTTCAGCTACGCGACCGACGCCCCGCTCGACATGAGAATGGATCCCGACCTTGCCACCTCGGCCGCCGACCTCCTGGCGCACGCGCCCGAGGACGACCTGCGCCGGTGGTTTCGTGACTACGGCGAGGAGCGTTACGCCGGACGGATCGCCCGTGAGCTGGTGCGCCGCCGCGCGAAGGGCGCCATCGAGACCACCGGTGAGTTGGTGGACGCAATTCGCGCAGCCGTGCCATCGCCGGCGAACTTCGCCTCCGGCCACCCCGCCAAACGCGTCTTCCAGGCGCTGCGGATCGCGGTGAACTCGGAGCTCGAGAACCTCGACGCTGCGTTGGCGCCCGCGTTCGAGCTGCTCGCCGATGGCGGTCGTCTGGCCGTGATCGCGTTCCACTCTCTGGAGGATCGGCGGGTGAAGCGCTTCATGCGCGACCGGGTTCGCCGCGAGCTGTACCCTGCCGGCGTACCCGTTCGTGGAGAGACCGCCGTCAGTGAGGCCGAGCAGCTTACTCCGCGCGCGATTCAGCCGGGTGTCGACGAGATCGACCGCAACCCACGTTCGCGCTCTGCGCGCCTGCGTGCCGTGCGACGCCGCGCGGAGGCGAGAGCCCAGTGACCGCCCGGGCGGGCAGCGCCCGGCCCGCCCCCGCGCGCCGACGCGCACCCGCGCGCCGACCGGGAGAGCGCCCGCGTCAACGCCCGCGCGCCGTACCCGCGTCGCGCTCTCGGCGCCGACCTGCGCGACGCGCCCGGGCCACATACGTGGTCATTCCGCTCATCGCCCTGCTGCTCGGCGGGATCGTCTGGATCAACGTCGCTCGGCTGAATCTCGCGACCGAGACGGGCGCGGTGATCGAGCAATCGCGCGACGTTCAATTCGAGACAGCGCGGCTTCAGTCGGAGCTCGATCAGCGCAACGGCGCGGTCGTGGACCGCGCAGCGACGCGCCTCGGCATGCTGCCCAGTCCCAGCGAGGGCGTCACTTACATCGACATTCCGCCGAGTCGCGCCGGGCGGTAGGGCAGACCGATGCCGCCCCGACGTCCACGGCGCCGCCGCGCAGTCCGCGCCGCCCCCCTCGGCGTGGGCCGCATGCGGGTGCGCGTGCTCGCCGTGATCGTGATGATCGCCTTTGGCCTGCTGGGCGCGCGAGCCGCCTTCCTGGGCACCGTGAGGGCCGGCGAGCTGGGTGACCAGGCCCTTCAGCAGCAGCGCACCGCGTTCGACATCGAGGCGCCTCGGGGCAGCATCAGGTCGAGCGATGGCGCGGTCCTGGCCCGGGACGAGCTCGCGGTCGACGTCTCCGCGAGCCCCTTCTTGATCACCGGCTCCGGGGAGGCCGCGGAGCAGCTGTCGCCGATCCTGAAGATCCGCCGCGGCGAGCTTGAGGACAAGCTCGAGGGCAACGGTCGCTATGCCTCGCTCGCGCGCGAGGTCAGCCCCAAGGTGGCGCGCGAGGTCGAGAGGCTGGACCTCACGGGCATCCACTTGCGCGACACCTATCGGCGCGTCCTGCCGAGAGGGACGCTCGGCGCGCAGACCCTCGGGCTCACCGACAACGATGGCAACGGTCTCTCCGGCCTCGAGCAGCAGTTTGATCAGGATCTGAAGGGCACCCCGGGTGCCCGCGTCGAGGCAACCGACCCGCTCGGCCGCCCCCTGAAGGTGATCGACAACAGCGAGCCCAGGGCCGGCGCCTCGATCCGGCTGACTCTGCGGGCTGACATCCAAGACCAGGCCGAGAGGGTGCTCGCCGCGACCCGTAGGCGGCACGGCGCCAAGAGCGCAATGGCCCTGGTGATGCGGCCCAGGGACGGGGCGGTCCTCGCCATGGCCACCGTCCCCGGCTTCAATCCGAACAATCGGAAGTCGGTCGACGAGGCGCTGACGCGCAACCGGGTGGTGACCGACACTTTCGAGCCGGGTTCGACCTTCAAGGCGATCACCTTCGCGGCCGCCTTGCAGGAGGGTGTGACGACTCCGAAGAGCCGCTACCACCTGCCGCCAACGCTGGAGGTCTACGACCGTGTGCTGCGAGAGGCGCATCCACGGCCGGCCGCGAACTGGACCGCCACCGAGATCCTCGAGCGCTCGAGCAACGTCGGGACGGTGAAGATCGCGCAGCAGCTGGAGCCTCCGCGGATTCAGAGCTGGATCGAGCGCTTCGGCTTCGGCGAGCCCACTGGCATCGACTTTCCCGGTGAGGCCCGAGGTCTGGTGCTGCCGCTGACGGACTGGTCGGGCACGACCATCATCAACGTGCCGATCGGGCAGGGCATCGGCATCACCGCGCTGCAGTTGGCTCGCGCCTACGCGGCCATCGCCAACGGCGGCTACCTCGTGGAGCCGCACCTCGTGAGGAGCGTCGGTGGCACGCCCGTGAGGCGCACACCGAAAAAGCGCATCATGTCGGCAAAGACGGCCCGGCAGCTCGACCGGATGCTGCGACGGGTCGTGAGTCCCAGCGGTACGGGGCAGGCGGCTGAGGTGGCGGGCTTCAACGTCGCGGGCAAGACCGGCACCGCGGAGAAGGTCGACCCGGAGACCGGTCTCTACAGCACCAGCAACTACACGGCGTCGTTCGTCGGATACGCACCCGCCGGCCGCCCTCAGCTGCTGATTGCCGTAATCGTGGACGAGCCGTCGACGGGGATCATCTTCGGTGGCGAGGTCGCCGGCCCGGTCTTCGAGCAGATCGCGAACTTTTCCCTGCAAAAGCTTGGAATCTCTCCATAGGTTCCGCCGGGTGGCTTGGTAGCATGCCGCCCGCGATGGTCCTCTCGACTCTTACGGCGGGGATCCCCGAACGGCAGATCGTCGGCGACGCAAGCCTCCCGATCGGCGACGTCGTCCACCGCTCTGATCGTGCAGCGCCTGGTGCGCTGTTCTGCTGCCTGCCGGGGGTTGCCGCCGATGGCCACGACTTCGCGGTGGACGCGGTGGCTCGCGGCGCCTCGGCGCTGCTCGTGGAGCGTCGGCTACCCGTCGATGTCGCGCAGGTGGTGGTGCCCGACAGCCGCCTGGCGATGGCCCTCATCGCCGCGGAGTGGGAGGGGCACCCCTCGGCGCGACTTCGGACGATCGGAATTACCGGCACCAACGGGAAGACGACCAGCAGCTTCCTGCTGCAGTCGATCCTCCGCCAGGCCGGCTACGGCTGTGGGCTGATCGGCACCATCGAGGTGCAGGTGGGCGGCATCGCCGAATCGGTCGCGCACACAACGCCGGAAAGCGTCGGGTTGCAGCGGCTGCTCGCACGCATGGTCCAGGCCGGGGACCTGGCGTGCGTGATGGAGGTCTCATCCCATGCGCTGATGCAGCAACGCGTGGCCGGCGTACGTTTCTCGGCGGCCCTGTTCACGAACCTGACGCGCGATCATCTCGACTATCACGCCAGCCTGGAGGAGTACTACGCGGCGAAGCGGCGCCTCTTCCTCCGGCCCGAGCACGAGGGCGAGAATCCTCCGGCAGCAGTGAACGCCGACGATGAGTTCGGCCGCCGGCTGGGGCGCGAGGCCGACGCGCTGACCTACGGCATCGAGGGCTCTGCCGACGTGCGGGTGGAGCAGGCACGGCTGCGGCCCGACGGCATCTGGGCGCGCATCGCGACCCCCCGTGGACCGCTCGAGGTCGACAGCCCCCTGCGGGCGCGTTTCAACCTCAGCAACCTCACGGGATGCATCGCGGTGGCGGAACTGCTCGAGCTCGATCACGATCACGTGGTCGCCGGAATCGCGGCGGTGTCCGGAGTCGCGGGCAGGCTCGAGCCCATCGACTGCGGCCAGCCCTTCCAGGTGCTCGTGGACTACGCGCATACCCCCGACTCGCTCGAGAACGTTCTGCGGGCGGCCCGCGAGCTGACAGGTGAGGGCAGGCTCGGAGTCGTGTTCGGGTGCGGGGGTGACCGCGATCGGGGTAAGCGCGGGCCCATGGGGCGCGCCGTCAAGAGGCTCGCCGACTACGGGGTGGTGACATCCGACAACCCGCGCGGGGAGGACCCCGATGAGATCATCTCCGAGATCGTCGCAGGCGCCGGTGCCGGGCCGGCGGAGTTGGAGATCGAGGAGGATCGTCGGGATGCCATCGCCCGCGTGCTGCGGTGGGCCCGCGAGGGTGACGTGGTGGTCATCGCCGGCAAGGGTCACGAGACCGGCCAGGAGCGGGGTGGCGTCGTGACGCCCTTCGACGACCGCGACGTGGCACGTGGCGAGCTGAAGCAGGAGTACGCGTGAGACTGACGGCGAACGACATCATGAAGGCCGGACGCGCCCGGATGCCGGTGGGGCAGCCTTCGACCCAGATCGACGGGGTCTGCGTCGACTCGCGTGAGGTTCCGGAGGGGTCGCTCTTCGTCGGGCTTCGGGGCGAGACCACCGATGGCGGCCAGTACGCGATCGATGCCCTCCGCAACGGCGCCGCGGCCGCCGTGGTGGGCGAGTCCTCGTGGATGTGGATCCAGGGCGAGGCCCAGGCGCTGGGCAAGCCGGTGATCGTGGCCGACGATCCCCTCGCCGTTCTGCAGGCGGCCGGGCGGCTCGCGCTCGAGCGCGTCGGCGCGCGCGTGATCGCGATCACGGGCTCCACCGGCAAGACCACGACCAAGGACATCCTGCTGGGCATGCTGCGGAGCGCCGGAGTCCATGCCGAGGGTACGCGAGGAAATCAAAACACCGAGGTCGGTGTTCCGATGTCTCTGCTGAGCCTTTCCGAGGACACCGAGGTCGCCGTAATCGAGATGGGCATGCGCGGCTCCCGACAGATCGCGGAGTTGGCCCGACTGGCTCCACCCGACGTCGGATGCGTCACGACGATCGCGCCGGTCCACCTGGAGCTGCTCGGCACGATGGAGAACGTCGCGGCCGCCAAGGCCGAGGTCATCGCGGCATTGACGTCCGGCGGCGTCGCAGTCGTGCCCGAGAACGAGCCCCTGCTGGAGCCGCACCTTGAGGCACTGGCGGATGGCGTCGAGGTGCGCCGCTTCGGCTCCCGGCCAGACCTCGAGCTGGACATCGACCTGCCGATCGCGTGGCAGCGCGTCAACGCCGCCGCGGCCCTGGAGTGCTGCCGCGCGCTCGGGTACGAGCCGGCGGCGGGGGCTCGAGTCGAGTTCCGCCTCTCGGCTTTGCGCGGGCAGGAGCGCCCGATGGCCGGTGGCGGAACACTGATCGAGGACTGCTACAACGCGAATCCGCTGGCGATGGAGGCCGCACTCCGGGACCTGGCCGGCCGGCCTCCGCGGCGCGTGGCCGTACTCGCGGACATGATGGAGCTCGGGCCCGATGAGGAGCGGTACCACCGCGAGGTCGGGCGTCTGGCGGTGGAACTCGGAATCGACGCCGTGATCGGCGTCGGCGAGCGTGCCCGTTGGTACGTGGCCGAGCTGAACGGTCTGGCGACCATGCATTTCGCCGACGTGGACGCTGCTATCGCCGGCATCGCGGAGCACCTGGACGTCGGGGACACCGTCCTGCTGAAGGGATCTCGCGCGATGGAGCTCGAGCGCCTCGGCGCGATTCTCGGCTGATGGTCGAAACCCTCCTGCCGCGCGCCCTGATCGCGATGATCAGCGCCGCCGTGCTCATTCTCTTCGTCGGCCTGCGCTTCATCGCCTGGCTCCGAGCGAACGAGGTCGGGCAGTTCGTTCGGCCACAGGGGGAGATCCCCGACGCCCATCACGAGAAGCAGGGCACCCCGACGATGGGCGGCCTGCTGATCCTGCTCGCGACGACGGTGCCCTTCATCATTCTCTCCAGCCGGACCACCGAGGCGATGCTGGTGCTGTTCGTCGCACTGGCGTGCGGCGCGATCGGCTTCCTCGATGACTGGACCAAGATCGTGCGGAAGCGGTCGCTGGGGCTCTCGGCCCGGCTGCGGATGCTCGGGTTGCTCATCGTTGCGGG
>JAOTZF010000042.1 GCA_029861485.1 Thermoleophilia bacterium
GTATCTCGTCACCCGACATTCGAACGCACCTTGGTTTGCGGGGGTCTACTCCGGGGCGGGTAGCAGCACCACGACGCCAAAGGCGCCGACGTCTCCGTGGCCCCGATCCCAGCCGCCGCGGATCACCGCCCGGCAGGTCGCAGCCCCCTCGGCACGCAGCGCCGCATCGATCATCGGCCGCAGACGAACCGCGTCGGCGTGCCGCAGATAGCCGACGTGGAGTGTGCCGATCATCACCGCGACGGCGTCGGGGTCGAACCGATTGCCGGGCTCAGGAGTGAGGTGAGCGACGGCCCCGACGTCTACCCCGCCGTAGCGACGCCCGCCTCCGGTGAGATCGAGCAGCTCGTCCTGGTGGTGCGACTCGCCCACCACGTCGACCTCGCTGGTGCCGAGGAGCGTCACCCTCTCCCGCGGGCCGACGGCCCCGCTCAGGCGCTCGCGGGTGCGAGGGCGGCCGCCGTCGCCGAGCAGGCGGCGCAGGACGCCGGTGCCGCCGCCCCGGCGGCACCCGAAGCAGTACCAGCGGCAGCCGTCGGCGTCGATGTGCAGCGAGGGGTGGTGGTCCTCGTGAAACGGGCATTTGTAGTAGCGATCGCCGGCCTGTACCTCGATATCCGCCTGCAGCCAGACATCGGCGAACTCATCCCGCTCTGCCTGCGTTCGCACGCCTGGGTCTCCCAGAGGGTGACGGGGCCCGTGCTCGATCTCGGCTCCCTGGGCCAGCGCTCGGAGCCAATCCGGAGGCGGGGCGAGCTCCATCTCCCACGGGGATCGCTCGGGAATCCACTCGTATCGCCTGCCGGAGGCGTGAAGGCTCGGCGGCGCAACCACAGCTGCCCCTGCAGCCTTCAGCTCGAGGCCCGGCGAGACGATTGCCGACGGTAGCGAGGCGTCACCGGTGTCGAACCAAAGGTGGCGCCCGCCACCGCCGGTGAGCGTCTCCGGCGTCGGCGGAAGCGACCCCCAGCGTTCCTCGAGACGGGCACAGGCACGATCGCCACCGCTTCGCGGATCGACGTCGATGACGGCGAGCCCCGAGACGGCTCCGGTGATCACTGCGACGTTGGCATCGGGCCAGCGCCTCCACCACGAGCGGACCTGGTCGAGACGCGGCGCGTTCTCGGAGAAGGCCTGCCACCGGACGCGTGGGTGCTTGCCCACCGACGGGCAGTCTCGCCGCGAGCAGCTGCACACCTCCCCACGCGGAGTGTGGACCGGAACGACGGCCCAGCCGAGCTCGGCGTAAGCCAGCGCTTTGGCAGCGAGGGAGACCTCCGGCGTCATGCGGACAGCATGGAGAGGAGGGTCCGGCGGCGGCAAGCCCGTCAGACGGCGTTGCCGAGCACGGCAAGGGGAGGATGGCTCGCCTGCTCCAGGGCGGGGTTCTCGCCGATGTGCTTCAGCTGCTGGTAGCTCTCGAAGCCCCAGCGGCCGAGCTCGCGCCCGATTCCCGACTGCTTGTAGCCGCCGAAGGGGGCACGCAGGTCGAAGGCGTGCCAGTCGTTGATCCACACGGTGCCTGCCTGCAGACGTCGCGCGATGGCTCGAGCGCGTCCGACATCGCCGGACTGGACCCCGGCCGCCAGACCGTAGATCGTGTCGTTGGCGAGCGCCACGGCCTCGTCATCGGTGTCGAAGGCCGTCACCGTGATCACGGGCCCGAAGATCTCCTCTTGGGCGATACGGGCCCGGTTGTCGACATCCTTGAAGATCGTCGGTAGGTAGAAAGCCTCGCGGTCGAGACCCTCGGGCAGGCCGTCGGGGTGGGCGCCGCCACAGATCGGCGGGCCGACCTCACCGACGCCGATCGCGACGTAGGCAGCGACGTGCTTCGCCCGATCGCGGGAGGCGAGCGGACCGAGGTCACTGTCAGGATCGAGCGGGTCTCCGAACCGGAGGGCGGCGGCGCGTTCGACCAGCAGCTGCGTCAGCTCCTCGAAGATCGAGCGCTGCACGAGTACGCGAGTGCCCGCCTCGCAGGCCTGGCCCGCGTGGATGAACGCCGCCCAGAGCACGGCGCCCGCGGCCACATCGAGGTCCGCGTCGTCGAGCACGATGTTCGCCGACTTGCCACCGAGCTCGAGCAAGACCGGCTTTACCGTCGGTGACGCCAGCTCCATGATCCGCCGCCCGACCGCCGTCGAGCCGGTGAAGGCCACCTTGTCGACGAGCGGGCTCGACGCGAGAGCCTCGCCGACCACCTCGCCGGGGCCCGGGATGACGTTCAGCACGCCGGGTGGCAGCCCCGCGCGGTGAGCGACGTCGGCCAGCTCGAGGGCGGTCAAGGGCGTCATGCAGGCGGGCTTCAATACGAGAGTGTTGCCGGCCGCAATTGCCGGCGCCACCTTCCAGGCGGCCATGAGCAGCGGGAAGTTCCACGGGATGATCCCCGCGCAGACGCCGATGGGTTCACGCCGCACGACATGGCGACCGGGGGCGCGCTCGTCGAAGGGTAGGTCGACCTCCTCCGGGGTGTGCTCGGCGAGATCGGCAAAGGCACGGAAGGTTCCGACCGCCCACGGGACGTCCATCACCGAGATGCGGCGGATGGTGCCGCCGCTGTCGCGGGCCTCCAACTCCGCCAGATCGGGGTGCGACTCCAGCCGGTCCGCGATGGCCCGCAGCAGCTCGGCCCGCTCGGCAGGACTCATACGGGGCCAGGGGCCGTGGTCGAACGCGTGCCGTGCGGCGGCGAGCGCGCGATCGACGTCCTCCAGGCCGGCACGAGAGATGTGCGCGATCTCCGTGAGTCGAGCAGGATCACGCGTCGGAAATATCTCCCCGGACGCGGCCTCCTGGAACTGGCCGTCGATGAATAGTCGGGTTCTCATGACGCCCCTCGCTGCGACCGCTCGTGGCTCCTCTTCAGAGTGTCGTGGGCCTCGGGGCCGATCACCACGGTGTTTTCTCCGCGCGCCGCTACGGAAGAACCCCACCACGGGCCCGCGGACGCGCGGCGCGCGAGTGGACGCGCGAGGATCCCGGCGGGCGGGCCCGCGTCACCGGATAGGATCAGCCCGAGCCGCCATGGAAGCCTTCGCCTGGACAATCGTGGTCATCCTGCTGCTGATGGCCCTGGCCATCGCCGCCGGGATCAGCGCTGCCGTGGCGCTGCTCGTGGGCGACCGCGAGGACGATCCGGCCTCGGCAGACCTGCGGGGAGGGGTTGCAGAGCCGCCGGGGCCGTCGTCCATGGCGGCCGGGCCGTCAACCGACCGCTCATCTCAAACGTAGGGCTCCGGGGCGTGGTGGGAAGGGCGGCCGTGCGAGGTCTTACACGCGTGGTCACACGGGCCCGATGAGCGGTCCGGACCCCCTCGAGCGCGGCCGTCTGCTGGAGCAGCAGGTGGCCGATTTCTTCCGTCGGCACGGCTATGACGTGAAGACCAACTCCGTGCTGGAAGGACGCTCCGGCGCCTCCCACGAGGTCGACGTTATGGCGGTCACCAGCGACCCGTTGATGACCTTCCGGGTCGGCGTCGAGTGCAAGGCCTGGTCGGCCCCGGTCTCGAAGGACGTCGTCGCCAAGCACGACATGGTGGTAAGGGATCTCGGCCTGAACAAGGGCATCGTCGTCGCGCTGGAGGGCGCGTCCTCCGGCGCGCTGACCACCGCGCGAGAGCTCGGTATCGAGATCTGGGGCCCGGAAGAGCTGCGGGAGCAGCTCGGCGACGCCGCCGCCGCCGAGCTCGGGGCGGGACACGCGCCGGAGCTGTCGGCCATCGGCTGGGAGCGGCGCCTGGACGCTGCCGAGGCCCAGACCATGATCGGCCGGGAGGCCCGGGGCCTGTTGGGCCTCGTGGGGCGCGAGTCGGTGGCCGAGGCGAGCTTGTTGTGGTTTCCCTGGCACGCGATGCGCATCGCCATCGCGCGCCACGAGGGTCGCATCCGACGCAAGCTCAGGACGCGGCGCATCTGGAACCTCTATGACGCGGTATCAGGACGGCTGGTGCGCAGCAGCACCTGGGAGGAGGTGCCGCCCCTGTCGCGAGTCGACATCGCCGCCGGCCACATACCCACGCTCGTCAAGGCGCGCTCCATCCAGAGCGAGATCCACCAGGCGTTCTCGCGATACCGCGAGGTGGTCACCGACTCGGCCCGGGAGCGCTACGAGGAACGATTGAGCGAGCGCGCCATCCCGCTTCCGGTGGAGGACATCTCGATCGAGGACACCTCGGTCGTGTACCAGCCCCTGCACCTCGCGCTGCTCCGCCGGCGCGATAGCGAGAGGGTGGTCGCAATCGACGCCCACAGCGGCCGGCGCGCGCAGGACCTCGAGGAGGTCCTCACAGGCCACGTCGCGGTGGTGCGGCGAGCCCTCAATCCGGACTGATTCGGGCTCGCCACTCCTGCTCAACTGCGCCTGCGCGCTGCCGATAGTTCCCCCAGGGAGACGTTCTCAACCCTCGTCGGGGGACGACATGTACTTCGCATTGGCGGTGATAGGCGTGGTGATCTTCGGCGCCGGGCTGGGTGTGATTCTCGCGATGGCGCGCGGCCGGCTCGATCAGGACCAGGACCGCCCGATGATCGTGCGCAAGATCGTGGGCGAGGAGCACGATATCGACACCTCCCCGGTCGACCACGATCCGCGGCCGTCGTTGCTGGGCACGCCCGAGCTGCGCCTGAGGGCAATGTGGCTGGGCGTGGCGTTCTCGGCCTTCGGCGTGATCCTGCTGATGGCCGGCGGGAGCTTCGTCGGGGAGCTGATGTTCTTGATCGGCTTGATGGTTGCCCTGCAGGCAACGATCCTCGCGGGCATGGCCCGGCTGCGCGGCCAATCGGCCGACGCGCCCTCCGACTCCTAGCCGAGCCGCTCCCGCGCGGCCCTCACCAGGCTGCCGATCACCGAACTGCGCTGATCGGCCTCGGGGTGCCACTGCACGCCGAGGTAATAGTGCCGTTCGGGGTCCTCGAGCGCCTCGGTAACGCCGTCGTCCATGGCCACCCCGGTCCGCACGAGGCCGTCGCCCAGCTGGGCGGGCGCTTGATGATGGTGCGAGGTCACGGTGTGCAGCAGCGCCCCGCAGGCGAGCGCGGCGGTGCTGCCCTGCTCGAGCCGCACGTCGTGCTCGTTGCCGGCGAAGGACCCGATGATGCGCCGGTGGAACTCGTCGCCTCCCAGGCAGTCGGGCAGGTGCTGCTCGATGGTGCCGCCGGCGGCGATGTTCATGACCTGGATTCCTCGGCAGATCCCCAGGGTGGGGACGTCCCGCTCGCGCGCCCGCCGGACCAGCGCAATCTCCATCCGGTCTCGCGTGTGCGCGGGTGGCTCGGTCTGGGGATGACGGTCCGCGCCGTAGGTGCCCGGGTCCAGGTCGGGGCCGCCGATCAGCAGCAGGCCATCGATCACGTCCAGGACGCGATCGGGATCGTCGGCAACCGCATCGTCGGGCGGAATGACGATCGCGACGCCGCCGGCCTCCCGTACCGCCTGGAGGTAGTTGTCGGCCACCAGCGCCGCGGGCATGTCCCACACCGCCCACTTCGCCCGCTCCAGCGCGGCGCAGACGCCGATCCGTGGCGAGATTGGCCCACCGGCTCCCATCGGGGGGGATCGTAGTGATCGCTTAGTGGCGACCACCTCACGCCCGCGCGACCGACCGGACCCGAGACCGCCGGTGGGCACAACCCACCGGCACGCCTAATACAGCGCGCGTGCCAGGCGCTTGCGGTACTTCAAGGTCAGGGGGTGCTGGTCTCCGAGTTGGCCGAACAACCCGACCACCGTCATGCGAATCGCGTCCCGCAGG
The DNA here is from genome assembly GCA_029861485.1 of Thermoleophilia bacterium. Classification (GTDB taxonomy): domain Bacteria; phylum Actinomycetota; class Thermoleophilia; order Miltoncostaeales; family Miltoncostaeaceae; genus CAMYIK01. The sequence goes on from JAOTZF010000042.1 coordinate 5,757, forward strand.
TCGCCGTCGGTCGCGGCGACGGCGTCCGTCAGGTGCGAGAGCGCGACGTCGAAGTCCTCGCGATCGAGAGCGGCCAAACCGGCAGCGATGTCCGGCTGCTCCGCCCCGGCCAGGTCGAGCCGGGCCAGCATGCCCTCGGCGGCCTGATCGAACGACGCCGGTTGCAGGACATCGCGCGCCTCCTCGACGCGGCCCTCGGAAATGAGCAGGCGGCCGAGCTCCAAGCGCGCTGCCAGATGGCCCGCATCGTGCACCAGTGCCTCGCGCAGGGAGGCCTCATCGCCGATCGCGACCAAGCGATCGGCCTGGGAGGGCACGAGCCTGTTGATGAACGCTTCGATCTGGGGCGGCGGGATCAGCCCGACGAACTCATCGACCACGGCGCCGTCTCTGAAGGCCTTCACCGCAGGGATGGAGGACACCTGAGCCGCCTGAGCCAGCCGGGGGTTCTGGTCGATGTTGACCTTTGCCAGCACGACCTCGCCCTCCCGGGCGGCGACGGCCTGCTCGATGATCGGGGCCAGCTGGCGGCACGGCCCGCACCACTCGGCCCAGTAGTCCACGATCACGGGCACGTGCCGCGAGCGCTCGATGACCTCGTCGTTGAAGGTGGCCTCGGTTACCTCCACTGCGTCCTCCTGTAGTGACTTCCATGTCACACGGTAGCGAAAGCACAGCTCAGGTAGCCTGCCGCCCGCATGTCGCAGGACGTCGTGTTCACGATGCAGAAGCTGCGCAAGGCCTACTCGGGCCGCGTGGTGCTGGAAGACATCTCGCTCTCGTTCCTCGCGGGAGCGAAGATCGGCGTGCTCGGCACCAACGGCGCCGGCAAGAGCACCTTGCTGCGCATCATCGCCGGCAGGGACGATCAGTTCACCGGCACGGCCGAGGCGATTCCCGGCATCAGTGTGGGGCTGCTGGAGCAGGAGCCGGCTCTTGACCCCGAGCTGGACGTGAAGTCGAACATCGAGCGCGGTCTCGGCGAGAGGTTCACGCTCATCGCACGGTACGGCGAGCTGTCCGGAAAGCTCGCCGAATCGCTCGAGCCCGGCGAGATGGACGAGGTGCTGGAGGAATTCCAGCGCGTCCAGGATCAGATCGACTCGGCCGATGCTTGGGATCTCGAGCGCCAGCTCGAGGTCGCCATGGATGCCCTCCGGGTACCGCCCGGCGAGGCGGACGTCACGACGCTCTCGGGCGGTGAGCGACGTCGCGTCGCGCTGTGCCGCCTGCTTCTGAGCGAGCCGGACATCCTGCTGCTCGATGAGCCGACGAACCACCTGGACGCCGAGTCGGTGGCCTGGCTCGAGCGTTTCCTGGAGGAGTACGACGGCACGGTGGTCGCCGTGACCCACGATCGCTACTTCCTGGACAACGTCGCCCAATGGATCCTGGAGCTCGATCGGGGCAAGGGCGTCCCCTACAAGGGCAACTACTCCGGATGGCTCGAGCAGAAGCACGCTCGGCTGGGCCAGGAGGAGCGCGAGCAGAAGGCGCGCCAGAGGACCCTGGAACGCGAGCTCGAGTGGGTTCGTATGACTCCGAAGGGCCGGCAATCCCAGAACAAGGCGCGACTGGCCAACTACCAGCGCCTGCTCGCCGAGGAGCAGGAGCAACGGAAGGACCCGGTCGTCATCCGGCTTCCCGCCGCTCCTCGGCTCGGCGATCTGGTGATCGAGGCCAAGCATCTCTCGAAGGGCTTCGGCGACCGGTTGCTGATCGACGACCTCTCGTTCAGCCTGCCCCCGGCCGGAATCGTCGGAGTGATCGGCGCGAACGGCGCCGGCAAGACGACGCTGTTTCGCATGATCGCCGGCCACGAGACGCCGAGCTCCGGTGAGCTCCGGGTCGGCGACACCGTGGAGCTCGCGTATGTCGATCAGTCCCGCGACGCGCTCGATCCGGCCAAGAACGTCTGGGAGGAGATCTCGGGGGGGATGGACACGATCGCGCTGGGCGGCAGCCACGAGGTCAACTCGCGGGCCTACGTCGCGTCGTTCAACTTCACCGGAGCCGACCAACAGAAGCCGGTCGGGCAACTGTCAGGCGGCGAGCGCAACCGGGTGCATCTGGCCAAGATGCTGGCCGGGGGCGGCAACCTGATCCTGCTCGACGAGCCGTCGAACGACCTCGACATCGACACGCTGCGCGCGCTGGAGCAAGCTCTGCTCGACTTCAGCGGTTGCGTGATGGTGACCAGCCACGACCGCTGGTTCCTGGACCGCATCGCCACCCACATCCTGGCGTTTGAAGGCGATAGTCAGGTGCGGTGGTTCGAGGGCAACTTCGATGAGTACGAAGAGCATCGCAGGGCGGACCTGGGCGAGGAGGCGCTGAACCCGAAGCGTCTGACCTACCGGCGCTTGAGCGCCCCGCGCTGATTCCAGGGCCGCACCCGCACAGGCGTTGGCAGCGTCGTCCACTGCAACTCTCGCGCCCGGCGGCGGTCGCGAATCTGACCTACGGTGGTTGCCGCACCGACTCCGAACAGGACGACGGTGGTGGCGAGGGCTGCGATGGTGCGCGCGCGAGTGAGCATGGGATCATTGTGACGTCTCGCCCCCGCCCGTGCAGGCCGGGCTGCGATAGCCTCCCAAGGCGGCGTACCGACATGATCTGTGCGTCCATTGTGGGGCCCGAGATTCCAGGAGCAAGAGTGAGCGCAGCCGACCCGTTCAACGCCCGCGACGCACTGAGCGTCGGAAGCGCCGAGCACACCATCTACCGCATCGATGCGCTCGGCGATCAGGTCGCATCGCTGCCGTTCACGGTGAAGGCGATCCTCGAGTCAGCTCTGCGCAACTGTGGAAAGGGCTTCGTCGAGGAGGACGATGTCAACGCCCTCGCGAGCTGGACGCCGAACTCCGGCGTGGCGCGCGAGGTGCCGTTCCTGCCCGCCCGCGTGGTGCTGCAGGACTTCACAGGCGTTCCCGCGGTTGTCGACCTCGCCTCGATGCGCGACGCCATGGTGGCCCTCGGCGGCGACCCCCAGAAGATCAACCCGATGGTCCCGGTCGACCTCGTCATCGACCACTCGGTACAGGTCGACTACTTCGGCACGCCCGAGGCGTTCGAGGCCAACGTGGCCCGCGAGTACGAGCGCAACGGTGAGCGCTACCAGCTGTTCCGCTGGGCTCAGCAGGCCTTTCGCGACTTTCGCGCCGTGCCGCCCGGCACCGGCATCGTGCACCAAGTGAACCTCGAGTACCTCTCGCCGTCGGTGCAGGCGCGGGAGATCGACGGCGAGCTGGTGGCCTTCCCGGACACGCTCGTGGGCACCGACTCCCACACGACGATGATCGACGCGCTGGGTGTCGTGGGCTTCGGCGTCGGTGGCATCGAGGCCGAGGGCGTGATGCTCGGCCAGCCGGTCTACATGCCCAACCCAATCGTGGTGGGACTGAAGTTCAACGGCAAGCTCGCTACCAGTGCTACGGCGACCGACCTCGTGCTCACCGTGACGGAGCTCCTGCGCGAGCACGGCGTGGTGGGCAAGTTCGTCGAGTTCTTCGGCGACGGGCTCTCGTCGCTCAGCCTGGCCGACCGCGCCACGCTCTCGAACATGTCGCCGGAGTTCGGTTCGACGGCGGCCATGTTCCCGATCGACGACGAGACCTGCTCGTACCTTGAGATGACCGGCCGCTCGGCGGATCTTGTCCGCGCGTATGCCCAGGAGCAAGGCATGTTCCGCCGCGATGGCGATCCGGACCCCGCCTTCGATGCCGTCCTGGAGCTCGACCTCTCCACCATCGAGCCGAGCCTCGCCGGCCCCAGCCGTCCCCAGGACCGCGTGTCGCTGGCCAACATGGCGACCGAGTTCCGGGAGAAGTTCCCCGAAGGCCTCGCCCAGAACGGCGCGGGGCCGCACTACGAGCCGGCCGTGCCGGTCTCGAATAGGGGAGAGGACTTCGCGGTGAGCCACGGCTCGGTGGCCATCGCAGCCATCACCAGCTGCACGAACACGTCCAACCCGTCGGTGATGGTGGGCGCGGGACTGCTCGCCAAGAATGCCGTGGAGAGGGGTCTCTCCACCCCGCCGTGGGTGAAGACCAGCCTCGCCCCCGGCAGCCAGGCGGTGACGGGCTACCTCGACAACGCGGGGCTCACCCCTTACCTCGACAAGCTGAAGTTCAACCTGGTCGGCTACGGCTGCACCACGTGCATCGGGAACTCCGGCCCACTCGACGAGCCGATCGCCGAGGCGATCGAGCAGAACAAGCTCGTGGCCGCCGCGGTGCTCTCGGGCAATCGCAACTTCGAGGGCCGCGTGCATCCGCACATCCGCGCCAGCTACCTCGCGTCGCCGCCACTCGTGGTCGCAT
>JAOTZF010000043.1 GCA_029861485.1 Thermoleophilia bacterium
GAGGTTCTTGAACTGGAAACCCTGGGTCGCCCAGGCGATGTTCTTGGGGCCGTTCGCGACGAGGCTGCCGCTCACGACGCCGTTGTTACCGTTGTCGCCGTTGGGCGCGTAGCCGGCCCAGCTCACCGAAGCCTTGTTGACCGGCTTCTTCGGCAGCTTGTGCGGCGGGATGTCGGGGTGCGGGTGGCAGATGTAGCCGACGTACGCGGTCGCCTTCGGTGCCAGGCCGCTCAGGACGACGTAGTTCTCGCCCTTCCTGTACTCCTCGTCCTGCTTGCCGATCTTCACGCCGGTAATGCGGCACAGATCCTTGGAGCCGATGCCGTGGTCGGTGACCTTGACCCGAGGCACATCGATGTGGCCGTGGTTGGTGACCTTGATGGTGCCCACCACGTCGCGGTTGATGACCCGGGGACCCATCCTCTTGACATCGATCGAGTACTCCACCACCGGCGTCTTGGAGTCCTTGGACATGACCGTCGCGGCCTTCCTCACCGACCAGTCGTAGATGTGGTCATAGCGCCCGGTCGCGGTCTTCTCGATGTGAAGGGTCGGACAGTGGACCTTCACGTAGGCATAGCCGCTGATCTCGTACGGCAGGGGCTCGACGTCGGGGAGCCCCGAGGCGGTGGCGGCCGGTGCGGGCTTGCCCGCGTAGTAGTGAAGCTTGTAGGCGCCGGGACTCGTGAGCGGGAGGGCCATCTCGTAGCCGCCATCACCGGCCGCATACTCGGCGTTGTCCGGGGTGTACTTGCGGTCAGGAAGCTTCTTGTACAGGTCCTGGACATCGACGTACGGCCCGGTGCTGCCGTTGTCAGCGCCCGAGGCCTGAACGACCGGTTCAGGAACGCCGTTGCGGACGCCCCGGACAGCGACCGTCAGGTCTCCGGTCTTGCAGTTGTAGTGCGCCTTGATCAGGCCGCGGTCCACGAGCACGTTCTGCTCGGTGTTCAGGTACGGGATGTTGGCCCAGTCCCCGAACTCGCCGTCCACCGTCGGGCCGTCGTAGGCATGAGGAATGAGGGTCGCTTTGCTCTCGTCTGCAGCAGCGGTCGCGGGAAGCGCCACGAGGGCGGCAGCCACGGCGGCGCCGGCGAGTGCAAGCGGAGCGCGCTTGCGGGAGATCTTCACGATGGGGGTACCTCCGATTGAGAAGGACGCCCGATCGTCATGAGCCGGTCGGCGAGATGTGGGGGGCACTCTCGCCAAGACGACGGGTGGACATGTCTTTGCGGGTGTGGGCAGCAGCCAATCGGTGCAGGCGTTCCTGAGAGCTAACCCGAAGTTCAGATCACCTTAACTTCTGTTCGTAAATTGCGGGAGGATCTGCGCGTTTCTCTGCCTCTTTCACCGAGTTCAGGCCATGCGCGCAGCCCGGCGGGCGGCGGTTCCCGCCGTCTAGCATGGGGCCGATGCCCGACGGCCACGACGAGGCGCTCTCTTCCTTCCACCCCGTCGTTCGCGACTGGTTCACGCGCACCTTCGAGGCTCCGACCGAGGCCCAGGGTCAGGGCTGGCCCGCGATCGCGGCGGGCGATCACGCGCTGATCCTGGCGCCGACCGGTTCGGGCAAGACGCTTGCCGCCTTTCTCTGGGCCTTGAACCAGCTCGTCGTCGAGCGCCTCGCAGGCGAGGCCGAGACCCGCCTGCTCTACATCTCCCCGCTCAAGGCGCTCAACTACGACGTCGAGCGGAACCTGCGGGGGCCGCTGACGGGAATCACCGCCGCCGCCGCTCGCCGGGGCCTCGCCCTGCCGGAGATCACGGTCGGCGTTCGCACCGGCGACACCTCGCAGGCCGAGCGCCAGCGGATGCTCCGCCAGCCGCCCGACGTGCTGATCACCACTCCCGAGAGCCTCTTCCTGATGCTGACCTCGCGCGCTGCGGAGATCCTGGCGCCCGTGCGCGTCGCGATCATCGACGAGATCCACGCGATGGCGGCGACCAAGCGGGGATCGCACCTGGCGCTCAGCCTCGAGCGGCTGAGCCGCGCGGCCGAGGGGCCCGTGCAGCGCATCGGCCTGTCGGCGACCCAGCGACCCCTCGCGGAGATCGCGCGCTTCCTCGGCGGCAACGACCGCGCGGCGAGGCCCCGCCCGGTGACGGTGGTGGACGCCGGCTTGCGAAAGGAGCTGGAGCTCGAGGTCGTGGTTCCGGTGGAGGACATGCGCGAGCTCGATGGCGACCACGTGGCGTACCCCGAGCACCAGCCTGCGGCGACCGCCGGCACGGAGGGGCATCGGCGCTCTATCTGGCCGGCGATCTATCCGGAGCTGCTCGAGCTGGTGAGGGGCCACACCTCGACCCTGATCTTCGTCAACAACCGCCGCTCGGCCGAGCGCCTGGCCCTGCGGCTGAACGAGCTCGCCGGGGAGGAGGTAGCACGCGCCCACCACGGCAGCGTCGCGCGCGAGCAGCGGGTGCAGATCGAAGAGGACCTGAAGGCCGGCCGGATGCCGGCAATCGTCGCGACCAGCAGTCTGGAGCTCGGCATCGACATGGGCGCGATCGATCTGGTGGTGCAGGTCGAGAGCCCGCGCTCGGTCGCCCGTGGCCTGCAGCGCATCGGCCGCGCCGGCCACTCGGTGGGCGAGGTGAGCGCCGGGCGGATCTTCCCCAAGTACCGCGGCGACCTCTTGGAGAGCGCCGCGGTCGCGAGGCGGATGACCCGCGGTGAGATCGAGGAGACGCGCCCGCCCAAGCTCCCGCTTGACGTTCTCGCCCAGCAGATCGTCGCCATGAGCGCAGGAGAGACGTGGACCGTGGACGAACTCCACACCCTGGTGCGCGGTGCCTACCCGTTCGCGGACCTCTCGCAGGAGCAGCTGGAGGGAGTGCTCGACATGCTCGCGGGACGCTACCCCTCCGACGAGTTCGCCGAACTGCGCCCGCGGATCGTCTGGGACCGCGTGGAGAACACCGTGAGGGGGCGCGACAACGCGCGCTCGCTCGCCGTGCAGAACGCCGGCACGATCCCCGACCGCGGCCTCTACGGCGTGTACCTGGCCGATGGCCAGAGTCGCGTCGGCGAGCTGGACGAGGAGATGGTCTACGAGGCTCGTACGGGCCAGACCTTCCTGCTGGGCGCATCGGCATGGCGCATCGAGGACATCACCCGTGATCGGGTCATCGTCTCTCCCGCTCCCGGGGCACCCGGAGCGATCCCGTTCTGGCGCGGCGAGGGGCCGGGGCGGCCGTTCGAGCTCGGCGCGACGGTCGGCAAGCTTGCGCGCGAGTTGAGTGATGCCCCGCGCGAAGAGGCCGAGCAACGACTGCGCGAGGAAAGCCACTTCGACGAGCGCGCGGCGAGCAACCTCATCACCTACCTCCGCGACCAGGCCGACGCCACCGGCACCGTGCCGAGCGATCTCACGATCGTGGCCGAGCGTTTCCGAGACGAGATCGGCGACTGGCGGCTCTGCGTGCTGAGCCCCTTCGGCGCCCAGATCCACGCGCCCTGGGCCCTGGCCGTGCAGGCGCGCCTGCGCGAGCAGGGGGCCGGGGAGGTGCACGCGCTATGGAGCGATGACGGCATCGCGATCCACTTCCCCGATGCGGACGAGCTGCCCCCCGCGGACCTCGTACTGGTGGCGCCCGCCGAGCTTGAGGATCTGATCGTCGGCGAGCTCGCCAGCACGGCGCTGTTCGGCGCCCGATTCCGGGAGAACGCTGCGCGCGCGCTGCTGATTCCGCGCCGTCGGCCGGGGCAGCGCACTCCGCTGTGGCAGCAGCGCCTCAAGGCATCGGCCCTGCTGCAGGTGGCGCGCAACTACGGCAGCTTCCCGGTGATCCTGGAGACCTACCGGGAGTGCCTGAACGACTGGTTCGACCTCCCGTCGCTGACCTCGTTGATGGAGCGACTGCACTCGGGGGAGACCGCCCTGGTCGAGGTCGAGACCGGCGTGGCGTCGCCCTTCGCGGGCGCTTTGCTCTTCGAGTACGTGGCCACCTACATGTACGAGGACGACACGCCCGCGGCCGAGCGCCGGGCCCAGGCGTTGACCCTCAATCGCGATCTGCTCCGTGAGCTGCTCGGCCGCGACGAGCTGCGCGAGCTGATCGACCCCGAGGCGCTCGCCTCGGTAGAGGAGGACGTCCAAGGGCTGAGCGAGTCGCGCCGCATCACCGCCCCCGACGCACTCCACGACCTGCTGCGGCGCATCGGAGATCTCACGTCGGCTGAGGTCGCGACCCGTCTCGAGGAAGGGCTCGACCCCCACGACCTGCTCGCTGTGCTCGCCACTGAGCGCCGCGCCTGCCCGCTGCGGATTGCAGGTGCGGAGCGCTGGATCGCCGCCGAGGACGCCGGGCGGTACCGAGACGCCCTCGGCGCGGTGCCCCCCGACGGGTTGCCCGGCGCGTTTCTGCAGCCGGTCGAGCGCGCCCTCGAGAGGCTGGTCGGGCGCTATGCCCGTACCCACGGGCCCTTCACCGTGGACGAGGTGGCCGCCCGTTGGGAGATCGAGGCCGTATCGGTGGACGCCGTGCTCGCGAATCTGGAGAGCGCCGGTGACATCGCTCGAGGCGAGCTCCGCCCCGGCGGCGTCGGCAGAGAGTGGTGCGATGTCGAGGTGCTGCGGCGGGTGCGCCGCGCGAGCGTCGCGGCTCTCCGCAAGGAGATCGAGCCCACCGACAACGCCGCACTCGCGCGCTTCCTGCCCGCGTGGCACGGTGTCGACCGACCGCCGGCGCGCCCCGGCACCGATGCGTTGCGTGAGCTGATCGGGCCGCTCCAGGGCGTGGCGCTGCCTCCTGAGCAGTGGGAAGGCGAGGTGCTGCCGCGCCGGCTTGGCGACTACAGCCCGACGTGGTTGGACGAGCTTGCGGCCTCCGGCGAGTTGGTCTGGGTGGGTGCGGGCTCTGGCCGCGGTGGTGGCCGTGTGGCCCTCTACTTCCGCGACGAGGCATCCCTGCTCGGTCCTCCGACCGCGGCCGACGCTCCGGACGACGATGCGAGCGCGGCGGTCCGCGAGGCGCTGGCCGGCGGCGCCGCGTTCTGGGAGGAGCTGGTCGCGGCCGCGGACCTTCCCGCCCAGGAGGCCTTCAGTGCTCTCTGGTCCCTGGTTTGGTCCGGCGAGGTGACCAACGATCTCTGGTCGCCGCTTCGCGCACCCCGTCGCCTGCCCCCGCTTCGCACCGGACGCACCCGCAGGCGGGGTCGACGCGGGAGGGGCCGGGTCTCGGCCGTGGCCGGCCGGTGGTCCACCACCGAGCGGCTCTTTGCCACCGAGGCGGCAGCCAGCGCTCGCCGCCGCGCCCTCGCCGAGCTGATGCTCGAGCGGCACGGAGTGCTCACGCGATCCGCCGCCCTGTCGGAGGGTGTGCCGGGCGGCTTCGCCGCTCTCTACCCGGAGCTGGTCGACCTGGAGACCCTCGGCGCCTGCCGCCGTGGCTATTTCGTGGATGGGCTCGGCGGCGCACAGTTCGCGCTCCCTGGCGCGGTAGAGCGCCTGCGGGAGGTCCCCGGGGGGCATGACCCCGTCCCCGTTGTGCTGGGCGCCGCCGATCCCGCCCAGCCCTTCGGTGCCGCGCTGCCGTGGCCGCGCCGCGATGGAAGCCGGGGCCCCTCCCGGGTGTTCGGTGCCCAAGTTGTGATGCTCGATGGCGAGCCCGTCCTCTACCTGGAGCGGGGCGGCAGGCGTCTGCTCACCCTCGACGGACCGTCTGCGCGCCAGCTGGCCATCGCGCTCGAGGCGCTCGCCGGCTGGATCACAGCCGATCCCCGGCGGCGGGTCGCCATCGAGACCGTCGACGGCGAGCCGGTGCATACCGGTCCGCTCGCCGAGCCCCTGGCAGAGGCGGGCTTCCGGTCCGACCTCAAAGCGATGGTTCTGCGTGCCTGAGGGGCAGGTCGCCCACTACAACGCGGCTCAGCTCGCGCGTCTGGCCGGGTGTGACCTGCGCGCGGTCGAGTCGCCGGAACCGCGGGCCGCGCAAAACGACTTCGAGCGACGCCTGTCCGGTGATCGCATCACCGCCGCGAGAGCGGTGGGAAAGCACCATTTGCTGGAGTTCGACAGCGGGCGAGTCCTCCACTCGCACCTGCGCATGAGCGGTCGCTGGCGGGTCCTCGGTCCCGGTCGGCGTCCGCCCCGGGCGAATCTCTGGCTGGCACTTCAGACCGACGCCGGCACCGCCGCGCTCTATCGCTGCCCCGCCGTCCGGCTACTCGAGCCCCACGAGCCCCTTCCGGCCCCGATTGCTGCCCTCGGCCCTGATCTCCTCGATCCCGCCGTCGACCCCGGGGCGGCAACGGCACGGGCCTTGTTGGCGGCGGATCCCGGGCGAACCGTCGGAGAGGCCCTGCTCGACCGCGGCTCGTCTCGGGCGTCGGTAACGCGTACAAGGCCGAGGCGCTGTTTCTTGCTCGCGTGAGCCCATGGCGGCTGCTTGCTGATCTCACGGGGTCCGAGGCAACCCAGCTCGGCCGCATCGGCTCGGAGCTCCTGGCCAGCGGGGTTCGCCAGGCCGCCCGGATCCAGCCGTACCGGGCGCCCTCAGGGCAACAGGGAAGATGGATCTACAGACGCGCCGGGCGGCCCTGCCGCGTCTGCGGCACGCCCATCGCCTCGCGTGGCCAGGGCGACGCCAATCGCACGGCGTACTGGTGCCCGCGCTGCCAGCACTAGGGCAAGGAGCCGAACATCTTGCGCCTCCGCCGGTCCTCGACCAGCTCCTCGTTGATCTCGGCGCCGATCAGAACGAGGATTCCGGTGATCCACAGGAATACGAGGTAGACGACCACGAATCCCAGACCGCCGTAGACGCGGTCGAAGGAATTGAAGCGCTCGATGTACTCGGCGAAAAGGCGCGAGGCCAGCACCCAGCCCCCCGTCGCGATCAGCGCCCCGGGCAACTCGGTCCAGAGGCCCCGGCTGCGCGCGTTGGGGCCGAACGTGTAGATGGTCAGCGCGTAGACCAGGAAGATGCCGACCGCGCTCAGGATCACCAGGTTCTGGGCCAGTGCGGGCGCGGTCTCCTCACCGGTGAGGCGCCGGGCGATCTCGTCCACGAGGCCAGGGCCACCGACGAGCGCGACGGTGGTCGCGACAATGAGCAGGCTGAAGGCCAGCGCGAAGGAGATGTGCACCATCTTTCCGTGCAGGTAGCGCCGGTGCGGTACGGAACGAGCGCGGTCGATGCCGCCGATCAGCGTGCCACTGACGTTTCCCGCCAGCCAGATCGAGCCGAGCAGACCGGCTACGAGGAACAGCGCGGTGCGGCCTGTGTTCTCGGTGGCCGAGCGCAGCGCATTGTTGATGATGCGGCGCACGTCCTCCTGCAGCCCGTCCCCGTACTCGTCCAGCAGGGCCTCGTAGCTGAACGAGCCGGGGAGCAGGCCCACGAGCGAGACGATCACGAACAAGAGCGGCACCGTCGCGAGGAAGGCGTTGTATGCGAACTGGCTCCCCTTGGCGGTGATGTCGTCACGTGCGCAGCGAATGAATACGCCACGGATGCGCCGTGCGAGCCAGACCGGCGCTCTCAGGTAGCTCGCGATGCTGCGGCGCAGCGAGGTCTCTCGGCGGAACGCGACCGTCTTCCGATCGACGGATCGCCTGGGCCGAATGACCGGCTCTGTCGGCTCGCGGTCAGTACGCACGATCCGTCACCATCTCACAGCCCGGATGGGACATCGCGCCACGGGGCGCCCCGTGGCGCGATGCGATCGCGTATGAATAGGGGATGAGGATCGGTTTCGTCGGTGCCGGGCTGATGGGCGCGCACATGGTGCGGAACCTCGCGGCCGCCGGCTTCGAGGTACGCCTGTATGCCCGTACGCCATCACGGGCGGAGGGCCTGCCTGCGGAGATCGCGGGTTCCGTCCGCGAGGCCGCCGAGGGTGCCGAGGCATTCTGCTCCATCGTTACCGATTCCCCGGACGTGCGGGACGTCGTTACGGAAGCTTTGACAGCCGACGACCCGCCAGAGTTGTTCATCGACATGAGCACGATATCCCCCGCCGTGGCTAAGGAGCTCGCGCATCTGGCGACCCGGGCCGGCTCGGACTACTTGGATGCCCCGGTCAGCGGTGGCCCGCCAGGCGCCGAGGCGGGCACGCTCGCGTTCATGGTCGGCGGCGAGCCGGCCGCTTTCGCGCACGCGATCCCGATCTTCGACGCCCTGGGAGATCCCGCGAAACGCACCCACTGCGGACCGGTTGGCACCGGGCTCGTTGCCAAGCTGGTGAACAACCTGCTCGTGGCGAGCATCGCGGCCAGCACCGCCGAGGCGCTTGGGGTCGGTCAGCAGGCCGGTGTTCCGGCAGAGAGGCTACGCGAGGTCGTGATGGCGTCATCCGGAGCCTCGTGGCAGCTCGAGAATCTCTTTCCGCGGGTGCTCGCCGGTGACCATGCGCCCGGTTTCCGAGCCCGCGACCTGCGTAAGGACCTTCGTCATGCCCGAAACCTGGCGGACCGGGACCTGCCGATCGCGGACGTGGCCGCGGCGCTCTACGAGGACCTCCCGGACGACGCCGACTATGGCGCCGTTGCGCGGAAGTTCCTCGAGCTTCCGGGCACCGACCCGGCTTAGTCGTCGGCTATCGCGACTGGCTGAGCAGCACCGAGAGGTCGGCGTAGCTCAGGCCGTCGGCTGATTCCGGCAGCCCCAGCTCGAAGTTGAGCGCGGACGCCAGGTTGCGCGCGCGGTCGAGCACCGACCGGTGAACCTGTTGCTCGGGGGCCGACTCGGCGATCTTCCTCGCCTCGTTGCGGAGCTGGTTGAGATCGGCAGCCGGCGAGTTGAAGGTTGGCGCTTCGCCGGGGCGCCAGCCTGGTGGCGAGGGATCTGATTCTGCGGCGTCCACAGTGGGTCTGAGGTTATCGAACCTGCCCCGGCCTCAAAGACGTGGTTACGAGTCGCGGCCCGCCGCGCGTTGCATCAGCGCCTCTTGGACTCCGAGCGCGTCGGGATCGCCGTTAACCGGCGGCACCCACGTTCCATCCGACTGCAGGCTCCATGCGGAGACGGTGTCGGCGAAGTGGAGGTCGAGCACCGCCTGGATCTCTGCCCTTGCCGCGGAGTCTTCGACGGGGGTCACGACCTCGACCCGGTTGTCGAGGTTGCGCACCATCATGTCGGCCGAGCCGATGAAGTACTGCGTCTTGTCTCCGGACGTGAAGGCGAACACGCGTGAGTGCTCCAGGAACCGCCCGAGCACGCTGACTACGCGGATGTTCTCGCTGACGCCCTCGATGCCGGGGATCAGACCGCAGATGCTACGAACGACCAGATCCACCGGCACTCCGGCCCGAGACGCGCGGTAGAGGGCCCGGATCACCGGACCGTCGATCAGGGCGTTGACCTTCATCGTGACCCGGCCGGGCGTTCCGGCACGGTGAGCCTCGATGACGCGGTCGATCTGGGCGATCAGCCCGCTTCTGACGTGGTCGGGCGCCACCAGGATCTTCCGGTAGACGGGCGGCCGGCCGAAGCCCGTGAGGTAGTTGAACAGGTCGGCGACGTCTTCGGTGATCTCGTCGCGGGAGGTGAGGAGGCCGAGGTCCGTGTAGAGCCGCGCTGTCGACGGGTTGTAGTTACCCGTGCCGATGTGGACGTAGCGGCGAACGCGATCGTCTTCGCGTCGGATCACCAGCGAGAGCTTGGCGTGAGTCTTGCGGCCCGCCTGGCCGTAGACCACGTGGACACCGGACCGCTCCAACAGCCGAGCCTGCCGGATGTTGCGCTCCTCGTCGAAGCGCGCTTGGAGCTCCACGAGGCATGCGGTCTGCTTGCCCGCCGCCGAGGCTCTCATGAGCGCCTCGATGATCGGGCTGTCAACGGTGGTGCGGTAGACCGTCTGCTTGATGGCGAGCACGTCGGGGTCCTCTGCAGCGCTCTCCACGAAGCGCTGGACGCTGGTCCCGAAGTCGTCGTAGGGGTGGTGCACGAGGAGGTCGCCGCCCCTGATCATCGCGAAGATGTCGTTCTCGCCGGAGCCGGTGCGCAGCGCCGGCGGCGTACGGGGCCGCCACGGGCGGTGCTGGAGATCCGGCCGGTCCAGACTCGCCAACCCCCACAGCCCGGTCAGGTCCAAGGGGCCATCGACGCGGAAGACTTCGCGCTCGGCGAGG
>JAOTZF010000044.1 GCA_029861485.1 Thermoleophilia bacterium
CCTCAAGCTGGGTCTCGCCCGGGCCCCGGGTGCCGAGACCGCCACCGAGGCGCTCGAGGTGCTGCCACAGTCCCTCCTGGCGGGCGTAGTAGTACTCGAGCTGGGCCAGCTCGACTTGCAGCTTCCCCTCCGCGGTGGTGGCGTGGAGGGCGAATATGTCCAGAATCACCGCGGTGCGGTCGACTACTCGCGTGTTGAGGCGGTCCTCCAGCGCGCGCTGCTGGCCCGGGCTCAGCTCACCCTCGGCGACGACGAGCTCGGGCTTCTCGCGCTCGACGATCTCCTTGACCTCCTCGAGGCGGCCCTTGCCGAGGTAGGTACGCGAGTCGGGCATCTCCCGGCGCTGGATGATGGTGGCGATCGTCTCGGCACCGGCGGTGCGTAGCAGCTCGGTCAGCTCGCCGATGCGCTCCTCGGCGTCTTCTTCGCGCGGAAGGCTGGCGAGCACCACTGCCCGCTCGGGCCCCGGGCGAGGAAACTCGTCCTCGCGGCCCTCGGCCTTTCCTCGATAGGTGCGTTGAGTTTCGAAGATCCCCGGCTACTCCTGTTCGCCAGTGCCCCGAAGGCCGCCCTCGGCGCTCGTCACGGCGAGCTGCATGGTGCGAACAATTGCACGTTCCGGCACGGGACCGACAGCGCGGAGGAAGATCAGGTTGGAACCGACCCCGATCGCCAGCGCTGCCTTCGGGTCGTCTCCGCCGACTTGGACTCCCTGGCTTCCCGGCACCTCCGACGGAGTCCACGCGCGCGCACCGTCCTCATCGGCGAGAATCCCCACCGAGCCCGAGCCAACGCTCGTCGCGGTGATGCGCTCGTCCCAGACGCTCAGCACGGCCGTCAGCCGGCCCGTGTCGCGGAAGCGCCACCGGCGAATCGCTCCCGCTTGGAACCCGGCCACCTCCAACCGCTCCACGCCGCCCTCGTCCGGCCGGCCGGCGAGGGCCTCCTGAACGTCGGTGACCGGGGCCTCTCGGGCGACGCCGTCTTCGGTCAGTCCCGAGGGGGTGGGGAGAATCTGGGCAAGGCGCAAAGGATCCACTGGAGCGGGGCCACCGCTGCCGGCCCTGGTGGGCCCGCACCCCGCCATCAGGATGGCCGCCAGCGCCGTGATCACGATCACCGCCAGAGGGCGCCGAGACAGTCCCACAGTCTTTAATACGCCTCCAACCAAGGCCAAATGCCATATCCGCATGCCGAATCTATAATCGCTCGCGACCGTGCCGATAGTGGCTTTGAGGTAGTCCCCGTCACCAGGAGTGTCGATGAATCCTGCCGCTCGCACAGCGGGTAACACGACCAAGACCTTCATCCTCCTCGCGGCCCTCACCGGTCTGCTGGTCGGTATCGGCTACCTGTTCGGCGGAGCGAGCGGTTTGGTCCTCTTCGCCGGCATCGCGGTCGTAATGAACCTCGCGATGTACTGGTTCAGCGGCCCCATGGCGCTCAAGATGAGCCGCGCCAAGGAGGTCAGCGAGGAGCAGGAGCCGGAGCTCCACCGGATGATCGCGCAGCTGTCCCAGCGCGCGGGGCTGCCCAAGCCGAGCGTGCACGTCACGCCGGCGGATCAGCCCAATGCCTTCGCCACCGGTCGCAGCCCCAAGCACGCTGCCATCGCGGTGACCCAGGGCATCCAGCGCGCGCTGCCCCAGCGCGAGCTCGAGGGGGTACTGGCCCACGAGATGGCGCACATTCGCAACCGCGACATCCTCATCGCGAGCATCGCCGCGATGGTCGCCGGTGCGATCTCGTACATCGTGACGTTCCTTCAATTCTCGCTCTTCTTCGGAGGTGACGACGACAACCCGCTCGGCCTGATCGGCACTCTTGCGGCGATCATCCTCGCGCCCATCGCGGCGATGATCATCCAGATGTCGATCTCGCGTCAGCGCGAGTACATCGCCGATGCCACCGGCGCTGAGCTACTCAATGATCCGCTGCCCCTGGCCGACGCTCTGGAGACTCTCCAGCGGGGCGCGGAGGCGGTGCCGATGCAGGTCAATCAGGCCGCGGCACCGCTCTACATCGTCAATCCGCTCGCGAGCAATCTGGGTGCGCGCAAGGCGATGTCGAGCCTGTTCTCGACCCACCCGCCCACCGAGGAGCGCGTGGCGCGCCTGCGCCGCATGGCCGGCCAGCCGGACATGCGTCTGCAGAGCTTCTAGCCGCACGACCCGAACACGGCCGGTCCGGGCAAAGGACTCTCACGCCGGCCGGCCTCTCGTGCGCGTCTTCCTCGGGGTTCGGCCCCTTCCTGTCTGGCAGCAGTAATTGCCCAAGGCGTTGAGCGCCGGTTAGGGTTCGCCGACCTTCTTGAGATCACACGGAGACCTTCATGCGCCGATTCTCGCTTCTTCTCGTCAGCCTCATGCTGACGCTCGCCCTCGTCGTCGCGGCATGCGATGACGACGACGATTCGGCGACGACGTCGGCTGAGGAGGCGTTCTGTGCCGACGCCGATTCGCTCCAGGCGGGCGTAAGCGCCCTTGCCGACCTCGACGTCGTGGCCGAGGGAACCAACGGCATTGAGTCCGCCGTCAGCGACGTGGAGACCGATCTGCAGAACCTGAAGGAGAGCGGGACAGAGGTCGGTGGCGACGAACTTGACGCCCTCGAGTCCTCCGTCCAGGACCTCGAGGATGCGCTGAGCGCCGCGGGCGAGGACCTCACAACCGAGAACGCCACGGGGGTCATCTCGGCCGTAGCCGACGTAGCAAACTCAGCTGCTGCGGTGAAGGACACCTTCGCCGCCGCCTGCCCCGAGTAGCCGCCGAGGATTGGAATCGCCTGAACCGGCGCCCGTGCGGATAGCTTCCCGCGCGGTCGCCCGTGGCCGAATCTCCAGGCTCGCTAAAGCATCCGGGAGTAGACTCCTAGGCACCCGATCCGGGCCGGCGTCTAGTTCGCCTCCCGAATTCCGCGCCATCCCGGTGGGGCGCCGTTATGCGGGAGATTCTCGAACAAAACGAGAGCATCATCCTGTTCGCGAACGGGTTGGTGTTCTTTGCGCTCGGCTTCGCCGTGTGGCTGCAACGGCGCCGGGCGACGCGGTTAAGGCTCACATCATCGCTGATCTGGCTGGCCACGTTCGCCTTCGTGCTCGCCTTCGCGAATTGGGGCTACGTCTTCGTGCCGATCCAGACCGAGACGCTGGACCCGGGCGCAATCAAGGTGCTGGTCGTCTTCCGGGCCCTGCTTCACGCGGTGGCCTTCCTGCTGCTTTTGCAGTTCGGCCTGCGACTGCTCGACCTCAAGCCCCAGACCCGAATCGGAGTCACTGCGCTCTCGGTCATGTGGTTCGGGCTCATCGTGTTCGGCAACGCCTGGGTGGCCGAGTCCGAGAATTGGAGTGTGCTGGAGTGGGAGGCGTCGGTGGTGGCGCTGTCGCGGTACACGGTGCTGCTGCCCGCGGCGCTCCTGAGCGCGATCGGCATGTGGCGTCAGCGCGAGGCCCTCGGTATAGCGGGTCTCTCCGGGATTCGGCCGTACGCCGTCGCGGCCGCCGGCGCGCTCGCGCTCTACGCAGTCGTCGGCGGACTGATCGTGGACTCGGCCCCGTGGGCGCCATCGGGGCCGGCCAACCACGACGATTGGTTCGAGATCACCGGCTTCCAGATCTCCCTGCTGCGCACCCTGGTCGGTCTGACGCTCTGCGTGCTGGCGGTGAAGCTGTTGGAGATCTTCGAGGTCGAGACGGACCAGCAGATCGAAGCGCTCGATCACGCACGGCTGGTGGCCGAGGAGCGCGCCCGCTTCGGGCGCGACCTGCACGACGGCACCATCCAGTCGATCTATGCGGCGGGGCTGCAGCTGGAGGCCGCCGCGATGCGAGCAGAGGACTCATCGGTGCGGGGCGAGATTCGCCGGGTGGTCGGCAGTCTCAACGACGTCATCGAGGGTATCCGCGGCTACATCAAAGGGCTCGCTCAGACCGACGACGATGCGGTGGGCCTTGCGGCGGGCCTGCGGGAGATCGCCCACAAGCACTCACTCGATACGTCGCGCGATGTGCGGTTCCGCGCTCTTGACGTCGAGGCATCAGGTTCGCTCCCGCCCGAGGCCTCTCAACACCTCGGCCAGATCCTGCGCGAGGCGCTCAGCAACTCGATGCGCCATGGCGGGCAATGCCGCTCGACCGTCTACCTCACCTTCGCCCCCGACGAGATGGAGATGCAGGTGCGCGACAACGGGTGCGGGATGGACGTCGAGCAGGCGAAAAGGGCAGGTGGTCTCGGTCTGCGTAACATGACGGAACGGGCCCGTAGGCTTGGAGGGCGCCTTAGCGCCTACTCTGAGAAGGGCAACGGCACTCGGCTGATCGTTTCGATCCCGCTCGACAGCCAGGTACTTGACGACATGCCCACGGATGCCGATGTCCGCGACGAGGTGACGGTCTGATGCCAGAGAAGATCCGGGTTCTCATCGTCGATGACCATGCGGTCGTTCGCATCGGCATGCGCACGCTGCTGAGCCACGCCGGTGGCGTGAAGGTGATCGGCGAGGTGGGCACCGCGGCCGAGGCCGTGGAGATGACCGAGCGCCTGCGTCCGGACGTGGTGCTGATGGACGTGCGCCTGCCCGACAGCTCTGGCGTCGAGGCGTGCCGTAAGATCAAGGAGCACGACGAGGACGTCCGCGTGGTGATGTTGACCTCCTTCGCCGACGAGGAGGCCATCGTCGGAGCCGTCATGGCCGGCGCCAGCGGCTACCTGCTGAAGCAGGCCGACGCCGAGCGCCTGACCCAGGCGATTCGCGACGCGGTCGAGGGCGAGCCGAGCCTCGATCCCCGCGCGGCCGGCACCCTGATCACCCAGTTCCGCGAGCTCTCGGCCAAGCAGGCGGAGAGCGAGCTTGCCGGCCTCACCGACCGTGAGAAGCGCATGCTGGCGCTGATCGCCGAGGGCTACACCAACCGTGCCATCGGAGAGGTGCTGCACCTCTCGGAGAAGACCGTGCGCAACCACGTCAGCCAGTTGCTGCGGAAGCTCGGCTTCCAGAGGCGGTCCCAGGCCGCCGCGTGGGCAGGCCAGCGGCGGCTGGAGCTTCCCAGCGACTAAGCGGTATCGCGCAAGGAATTCGGCTGCCCGGCGCGAAATGCAAGCCAGCTGAGTTCCACCTGGCCTTCCAAGGAGCCGACATGCCCAAAGCGGCCCGCACGATCGTGCTGGCGAACCAGAAGGGCGGCGTCGCCAAGACGACCACCACCTTGAACCTCGGCGTGGCCCTCGCCGAGAAGGGCAGGCGCGTGCTCGCGATCGACCTCGACCCCCAGAGCAACCTCTCGATGTCCCAAGGCATCGACATCGAGAACCTGCAGGCGACGATGTACGACGTGCTGACCGGCGCTAAGCCGCTGCGCGACGTCATCCACCGGCGCGAGATCGATATCGCGGTAGCGGGAATCGAGCTTGCAAGCGCCGAGCTCGCCCTCTCGTCTCAGATGGGCCGCGAGCGCGCGCTGCAGCGCGCCATCAAAGCGGTTGAGAAGAGCTACGACTACATCCTGATCGACACCCCGCCCTCGCTGGGCCTTTTGACCATCAACGCGTTGGTCGCTGCCGACGGGGTGATCGTCCCGGTGCAGTGCGAGTACCTCTCGTTGCGCGGGCTCGCGCAATTGCGCGATACCCTGGCGCAGGTGCAGGAGCATCTCAACCCGGACGTCGAGATCCTCGGCATCCTTCCGACCATGTACGACGGACGCACCATTCACGGCCGTGAGGCGGTCAGCCTGCTGAAGCAGCACTTCGGCAGGCTGGTGTTCCGCACCCGCGTGGGTAAGACGATCCGCTTTGCCGAGGCCCCGGTGGACGGCAAGAGCGTGCTGGCCTACGAGTCCGGCGGGCAAGCGGCGCGCTGGTACCGGCGCATGTGCCAGGAAGTGATCGAGCGCCTCGAGGGGCCCGACGCGGAGGCCAAGGCGGCGTGAGTGGTCGCTCCTCGATGCGGGAGGGCCCGCTGACCGAGTTGTTCCGGCGCACCGAGGCCGGGGAGATCGACACGCCCGAGGCTCCGCTGGCCGAGCCCATCCGCTCGACTGCCGGCGTCTCGAGCAGCTACGTCGCGATGATTCGTGTGGTCGGTGTGGGCGGCGGTGGCGGCAACGCCGTCAACCGCATGATCGACGCGGGCCTGTCCGGCGTGGACTTCATCGCGGTCAACTCCGACAAACAGGCGCTCGACGCCTGCGATGCCGACGTGCGCATCGCCGCGGGTATAGAGCTGACCGGCGGCCGTGGCACCGGTGGCGACCTGGCCAAGGGCGCCGCGGCCATGAAAGAGGTCGAAGACGAGCTGCGCGACGCGCTGAAGGGCAGCGATCTGGTCTTCATCACAGCCGGTATCGGTGGTGGCACCGGAAGCGGGGGGGCACCCGTGGTGGCGCGCATCGCCAAGGAGCTCGGTGCGCTCACCATCGCGGTGGTCACTCGGCCGTTCAGCTTCGAGGGGGCTCG
The DNA here is from genome assembly GCA_029861485.1 of Thermoleophilia bacterium. Taxonomy (GTDB): domain Bacteria; phylum Actinomycetota; class Thermoleophilia; order Miltoncostaeales; family Miltoncostaeaceae; genus CAMYIK01. The sequence continues at coordinate 6,453 of JAOTZF010000044.1, forward strand.
CAGGCAGCGCGCCGCTGAAGAGGGGTTGACGGCTCTCGAGGCCGAGGCCGACACGGTCATAGTGATCCCCAACGATCGCCTGATGGCGGTGATGGATCGCGGCACCAGCATGGTGGAGGCCTTCGGCGTATGCGACGACCTGCTGCGCCAGGGCGTGCAGGGCATCACCGACCTCATCACGCTGCCGGGCCTGATCAACCTGGACTTCGCCGACGTGCGCACGATCATCCGCGACGCTGGCAACGCCCTGCTCGGCATCGGCTACTCCTCCGGCGAGGGCAGCGCGGTCGACGCGGCCCTTGCCGCGATCGAATCGCCGCTGCTGGAGACCCCGATCGACGGCGCGCGCGGCGTGCTGCTGGGCGTGACCGGTGGCAAGGACCTCTCGCTGGTCGAAGTCAGCGAGGCGGCCGCGGTGGTGCAGGACGCCGCCGACCCCGAGGCCAACATCATCTTCGGCGCAACCGTCGACGAGGACCTCGACGATCAGATCTGGGTCACCGTGGTGGCCGCCGACTTCACCGGCGTTCGATTGGCGCCGCCGCGCGAGCGGCCAAAGCGCGAGCCTGAGGCGTCGCCGAAGCGCGAGGACGCGTCCGAGTCCGCTCCGTCGGAGCCAACCTCAGGGCCCATCCGACTCGACACGGCCGCCGAGGTGGCCGAGCCCCCCGAGGCGCCCGACTTCTCTGCGGCCTCGGACCTGCCGTACCCCTCGGCCTCGGACCGGGACGACGACCCGGGCGGGCCTCCCGCCGCCGCCTGAGGTGAGGGGCGCGGTGGCGACGGGCCACCCGTGCTCGGCCCGTGCGGGCGCCCAGATCCTCGCCGAGGGCGGTAACGCCTTCGACGCCGCGCTTGCCGCGGCTTTCGCCGGGGCGGTGTGCGAGAGTGCGCTCACCGGCCCCTGCGCCGGCGGCTTCCTGCTCGCCCGGCCCGCCAGCCGAAAGCCGACCCTGTTGGACTTCTTCGTGGCGGCGCCCGGCCTCGGCCCGGATGGGTCGCCACTGAGGCCCGAGGAGCTCTGGAACTTCACGGTGCCCTTCGGCGCCGCCGACCAGGTCTTCCACCACGGCCCGGCCTCGGTCGCGACTCCCGGAATGACCGCGGGATTGCTCGAGACCCACCGCCGGTGGTGCACTTTGCCGCTCACGGAGCTGGTTGCCCCGGCAACCAGGCTCGCGCGCGACGGCGTCACGATCACCGCTGAGGCTGCCTACCTCAACGAGATCCTCGCCGACATGCTCAAAGCCACGCCACAGTGCGCGGAGATCCACGCTCCCGCCGGCTACGTGCTGGCAGAAGGGGAGACCTTGCGTATCCCCGACCTTGCCGACACCCTCGAGGCCATCGCTGCCGGCAAGGCCAAAGAGCTGGAGTCGGCGATCCAGGCTCACCAGGCCACCACGGGCGGACACGTCACTGGCACCGATCTCGACGAATACCAGGTGATCGAGCGCGAGCCGCTGATGCACAGCTACCGTGGCGTTCAGATGTTCACCAACCCGCCGCCGTCATCCGGCGGGTTGCTCATCGCCGCAGCACTCGACAAGCTCGAGGCCGAGGCGGCACCGATCGACGACGCCACCCACTATGTGAAGATGGCCCGCGCTGGCGCCTATGCGAACTCCATGCGCGACGAGAGCTTCCCCGACGCGCTGCACCACCCGGACGCGGCCACCAGGCTGATCGAGTCTCGCAAGCCCACCGGCTCCACGACCCACGTCAGCGCCGTCGACGCGGAGGGCAACCTGGCCAGCATGTCGAGCTCCAATGGAGCGGGCTCCGGCGTCGTCGTGCCCGGCACCGGAGTGATGCTCAACAACATCATGGGCGAGGAGGATCTCAACCCCGGCGGCTTCGGACTCGTGCCTCCCGGCCGCCGCATGACCTCCATGATGGCCCCTTCCATCCTGCTCGGCGCCAACGAGTCCGCAGTCGCCATCGGCTCCGCCGGATCGAACCGCCTACGGTCAGCGATACTCCAGACCGTCATGAGCGTGGTCGACGCCGGCATGGATCTCAAAGATGCGATCGCGCGACCAAGGGTTCACCCCGAAGGTATCGGCGTAGACATCGAGGCCGGCGTGCCCGGCGAAGCCATTGACGCCCTCTTCGACGACGGCCACCGCGTCCGCCGCTGGAGCGCCATGAACCTCTTTTTCGGCGGCGTCAGCGCCGTGGCTCACAAACGCGGCGAGTTCTCCGGAGCAGGAGACCCTCGGCGCGGTGGCCACGCGGCCGTCGCCACAAAGACCGGCCAGGTCATCGACCTATGAGCGAGGTCGACGCCCCCCGTCACGTCGAGATAGACGGCGTCGAGTACGAGCTTCGCCCCGGCCCGATCCGCCAGAGCCTCTCCGACGAGGCCCCCATGCTCTGGGGCTTCGCCCTCCGGGTGTTCAACGGCGGCGAAGAGCTCGGCGTCAAGACCGTCTTCGTCGGCCGCGTGAGCGTCCAGACTGCCAACCCCGAGGCCCTCCAGGGCGGTATGCAGGACCTCGCCCCAGTCCTCTACGACCTCGGCATCGCCAAGGCGGTGGAGCAGCTCGAGGCCGGCGAGACCGGCGACGAGATCCTCTTTACGTAGTTCTGCTCCGGACACATCTGGCGTGGTTCGAGCCCGCCGTCGTCCATATCCGCTAACCACGAGCTTCCGGGCATCTGCCGCCCCAAGGGGCGCGTCTCTCGTCCGAGGTTTGTCCGGGGTTCCTCGCTCGGCGGGCGCTTTTGGACCCCCTCATCCGGGAAGCACGGCCGTCCGCAGCGCGCCAACAGCGCGCATCTTGGCATGCCGGGGCACGTCGGTCGGCCTGAGAAGATCTCGCCCATTACGATCCGCAGACCTGAGCCCAGCGCCATCGAGGGGTCCGCGACGCAGAGGAGACAACCGTGCCCGCAGTGATCGGTTACCACGACGTGAAGGACAGCAAGCATTGGCTCGCCTCGCCGAAACGCGAAGAGTTCTTCGGACCCCTCGGCGTCACCGGCATCCGGACGTTCGTCGACCCGGAAAACCCGACCCGCGTGGCGGTGCTTATGGATGTACCCGACATGGACGCAGTCGTGGCCGCGTTGCAGACCGAGGCGGGCGCCGAGGCCATGGCGTATGACGGCGTGCTGGCCGACACCCTGGTGATCCTCGTCGAGGCATGACAGCGAGTGCCGGCCGAGGTCGCGGCGCGCGAGCGAGCCTTAAGCAGGAGGATCCTTGGGCGCTTGGCGATCGCCCCCGTGCGTGTACCAAAACAGCAATGATACGAAGACCGCGGCCCCGATGATGTTGCCGATCGAGGCCGGCACGATGCTCCAGACGAAGGCATCCCACCAGTCGGTGCCCACATCGCCCTCGATCAAGCCGATCGCGAAGTACCCCATGTTGGCGGGGCTGTGCTGGGCTCCGAGAGCGACGAAGGTGACGATCGGGAACACGATCCCGAGGATCTTCCCGGAAACGGTGCGCGCGGCGGTGGCGTTGAAGGCGGCCATGCCGACCAGCCAGTTCCCGATCACTCCCGAGGCCACCACTCTGAACCAGCCCTCGACCCCCATATCCTGGAAGCGCATCTTCTCCCCGATGATCTCGCGCAGCCGCTCGACCTCCTCGGGTCCG